>JABIZD010000125.1 GCA_018666555.1 Gammaproteobacteria bacterium | reverse complement strand
CGCCGATTGCGATGGAGGAAGGTCAGCGGTTTGCGATCCGGGAAGGGGGTCGAACTGTGGGAGCTGGAGTCGTCACTAAGATTAAATCCTAACGTAGGGCTTAAGCGATAAGGATTAAAACCAGAATCAGATTCAGATTTGGTGATCAGGTCCTGGCCTCCAAGCCAGTGGATATGATTAGGAATTCTGATTATGAGGGCCTACTGCGGTCAAATATTGCAACTTTTCGCGATTTAAATGGTAATTTTCCTCACAGGGGTTTACTATCCGGCTCCCTGATCTAGTTTAGTGAGTCAGGTGGGTCTTCTGAAGGGGGATTTTAAGAAGACTGGGAATTGGGGAGCGGTTCAGGGAAGCAATATTAAAATCAAGCAATGCGGCAGGCTGTGTCGAAGACACATGACTTGTAGCACTCCTGATATTTGCGCTGGAACCAGAAAATTAAGGTTACTGCTGGGTTATTAACCACAACCAGGCCGTAAACAAAACAAGGTTTCGATACGGAACCATGGGAAGCTCGGGTTGTCGAGCAAAAGCACGCAAGTGCGCCTTCCTCTCAGTGAGGAGGGAATTTTTTGCATTTGAAATTTATATCCGGCATTTGAAGTACCGGGTACAGGCAAAGTGGGAAACGAGGCAGGTATGCAAAATCAGAGAATTAGAATTCGCTTAAAGGCCTTCGATCATCGTTTGATAGATGTGTCTACTCAGGAGATCGTCAATACTGCCAAGCGAACCGGTGCACAGATACGGGGACCTATTCCTTTGCCAACCAGAAAGGAAAAATTCACCATTCTGATTTCACCGCACGTGGATAAAGATGCGCGTGATCAGTATGAAATAAGAACACATAAACGGTTGCTGGATATCCTCGAGCCGACTGAGAAAACAGTTGATGCGCTGACCAAACTAGATCTTGCAGCCGGCGTTGAAGTACAGATTAATTTAGCCTAGCCAGTTGGGTTGTAACGGAGAGTGACGATGACAATCGGCATTGTAGGAATTAAACAAGGTATGACTAGAATCTTCACGGAAGATGGCCAGTCTGTCCCTGTAACAGTCATTCAGGCAGGACCAAATCGTATTACTCAAATTAAAACGTCAGATTCAGATGGTTACCATGCAGTCCAGGTGACTTATGGTGAAACCAAATTATCGAAAGTGACGAAACCAGCCGCAGGACACTTCAAGAAAGCAAATGTCGATGCAGGCCGAAAACTGATTGAGTTTGTGACGTCAGCAGATACTGACCTTGAAATTGGAGGTTCGTTAACGCTTGAGAGTTTCGTTGAGGGGCAACTGGTTGATGTTACCGGGCAGTCCAAGGGAAAGGGATTTCAGGGCGTTATCAAGCGTCATAATTTCAGTATGCAAGACGCTACCCACGGTAATTCGCTGTCGCATCGCGCGCCAGGGTCTATTGGCCAGTGCCAGACCCCGGGCAGAGTCTGGAAAGGTAAGAAAATGGCCGGTCATATGGGTGCTGAAAGAGTCACTACCCAGTCTCTGCAGATCGTTCGGGTTGATCAGGAAAATAATGTCCTGTTGGTCAAAGGTGCAGTACCTGGCCCGGCAGGTGGGGATGTCATCGTCAGACCGGCAGTAAAGGCTCAGAGTAACTCGGAGGCTGAATCTTGAACGTAAATATTTCAGAACCAGGTGTCGGCTTAACTGATAAAGCCGTAGAACTCTCAGAGACTTGTTTTGGTCGACAGTATAATGAGGCCTTGATTCATCAGGTGGTGGTTTCTTACATGGCCGGGGGCAGAAAAGGCACCCGAGCTCAGAAAACACGATCAGAGGTCCGTGGTGGTGGTCGTAAGCCCTTCAGGCAAAAAGGGACTGGTCGCGCCAGAGCCGGTACGATCAGAAGTCCAATATGGCGCGGTGGTGGTGTCACCTTCGCAGCCAAGACTCAGGATTTTGAAGTCAAGGTCAACAAGAAAATGTACCGAGGAGCGATGCAGTCGATTCTGTCTGAATTGATTCGCCAGGAGCGCTTGGTCGTGATCGAGGATTTTTCGGTAGCTGAACCGAAGACAAAAGAAGTGCAGGCACGTTTAAACGATTTGAACCTAGACAGCGTTCTAGTGGTAATGGAAGAAGTCGATCAGAACCTGTACCTCGGTTCTCGAAATCTTCGCCAGGTCGATGTTATTGATGTGCAAGGTGTGAACCCGGTCAACCTGATAGGTTATGAGAAGGTGCTTTTCACGGTTGCTGCTTTGAAGAAAGCAGAGGAGATGTTGGGATGAATACGGAACGAATGTATAAGATTCTGTTAGGCGCGCATATCTCTGAAAAAGCCACAGTCATCGCTGATGCTGCTAACCAGTTTACTTTTAAAGTTGCCAAAGATGCCACCCGCCCTGAAATTAAAACAGCGGTAGAAGGTATTTATGGGGTTACCGTCGAGAATGTAACGGTGATGAATGTGAAAGGGAAAGTGAAGCGCACGACGCGTGGAATGAGTAAAAAACCCAGTTGGAAGAAAGCCTATGTGCGAGTTTCTGAAGGCCAGGAAATTGATTTTACTGAAGCAGCAAAGTGAAACTTAACCAAGAACCCAGACGTGAGATAAAAGTATGCCAGTCGTAAAATCCAAACCGACATCTCCCGGGAGACGATTTGTAGTCAAGGTGGTTAACCCTGACTTACATAAAGGCGAACCTTACAAAGGGTTGGTGGAGAGTAAGTCCAAAACGGGTGGCCGAAATAACCGAGGCCGAATCACGACTCGTCATATTGGTGGCGGTCACAAACAGAAGTATCGCATTGTTGACTTCAAGCGGAATAAAGATACTGTTTCTGCCACAGTGGAAAGGCTTGAATATGACCCTAATCGAACCGCTAATATAGCCCTGCTGAAGTACGCCGACGGAGAAAGAAGATACATCATCGCTCCGAAGGGTATAGCTGCAGGGGACGAGGTTCGTTCAGGCGATGCTGCACCGATTAAAGTTGGTAACTGTATGGCTATGCGTAAGATGCCGATGGGTAGTGTTATCCACTGTATCGAACTCAAAGTCGGCAAAGGTGCCCAGCTTGCCAGAAGTGCTGGCACATCGGCCCAATTAGTCGCCAAAGAAGGTATTTACGTCACATTAAGACTTCGTTCAGGAGAAATGCGACGTGCCTTGGCAGAATGTCGGGCAACCCTGGGAGAGGTTAGTAATTCAGAGCATAACCTGCGCTCACTTGGTAAAGCCGGCGCTAATCGCTGGCGTGGTCGTAGGCCTACCGTGAGAGGGGTTGTGATGAACCCGGTAGACCATCCTCATGGAGGAGGAGAAGGTAAGACTTCGGGCGGACGTCATCCGGTTTCACCGTGGGGAGTGCCTACCAAAGGGTATAAGACAAGAAAAAACAAGCGTACAGATAACATGATTATGCGACGCCGTCGTACAAGTCGATAGGAGATAGCAAGTGCCTAGAAGCCTGAAAAAGGGTCCTTTCATTGATTTTCATTTGATTGAGAAAGTACAGAAAGCGATTGATACCAATGATAAGCGGCCGATTAAAACCTGGTCTCGGCGATCCATGATAGCGCCTGACTTTGTTGGTTTGACGATTCAAGTTCATAACGGCCGGCAGCATATTCCGGTGTTCGTAACCGAAGATATGGTGGGTCATAAGCTTGGCGAGTTCGCTTTGACGAGGACTTATCGCGGTCATGCAGCCGACAAAAAAGCGAAACGTCGTTAGAAGTATTAGAGGTAGTAAAAATGGAAGTGTCAGCGAGATTGAAAGGTGCCCGTATTTCTGCCCAGAAAGTCAGGCTTGTGGCTGATCAGATTCGCGGCCAGCAAGTTGGTGAGGCTTTGAATATTCTTAACTTCAGCACCAAGAAAGGTGCCCACCTGGTTAAGAAATTACTGGAATCAGCTATTGCCAATGCCGAACACAACGAAGGTGCGGATGTGGATGAGTTATCGGTAGCAACGATATTTGTAGATGAAGCTACCACCATGAAAAGGATCAGGCCGCGTGCCAAGGGCCGCGCCGATAGAATATTAAAACGCAGTTGCCATATAACGTTAGCGGTAGCTGACAGCTAAATGAAGTCGACAGCAGATAATCCTTAGGGTTATTGGTTTAGATAGGAGAAGTCAATGGGTCAAAAAGTACATCCAACGGGTATGCGACTTGGTATTGTTAAAGACCATACATCCGTGTGGTATGCAACCGGGCCTACCTACGTTCAGAACTTGTTAGTCGATCTGAAGGTACGTGAATTTATCCATAAAAAATTGGCCCAGGCATCGGTTAGTCGTATTGATATCCATCGGCCAGCACAGACAGCACGTATAACTATTCATACGGCGCGACCTGGTATTGTGATTGGCAAGAAGGGAGAAGATGTAGAAAAGCTCAGGAAGGAAATCGGTGTGATGATGAATGTTCCTGTGCATATCAATATAGAAGAGATACGCAAACCTGAAATCGATGCTTATCTGGTTGCTCAGAATGTTTGCCAGCAGTTGGAAAGACGAGTCCAGTTCCGTCGGGCTATGAAGCGAGTTATGCAGAATGCGATGCGATTAGGCGCTGAAGGTATCAAGGTTCAGGTAGCCGGAAGATTGGGGGGTGCTGAAATAGCCAGATCAGAAAGCTATCGTGAGGGTCGAGTGCCACTGCATACCCTGCGGGCAGATATTGATTATGCAACGGCGGAGGCACTGACCACCTATGGAATTCTTGGTGTAAAGGTCTGGATTTTTAAAGGCGAAGTCATTGGTGATCGGGATGAAAGTGCTCAATCATCAACAAGCAATGCTCAGAATTTTGGTTAATCATTATGTTACAACCCAAACGAACAAAATTTAGAAAACAACAGAAAGGCCGCAACCGGGGGCTGGCTCACCGGGGTAGTACAGTCAGTTTTGGTGAATTTGCCTTGAAAGCAACTGGCCGGGGTCGAATGACTGCGCGACAGATCGAGGCGGGTAGACGGGCAATGACGCGACGGGTCCGAAGGGGTGGTCAGATTTGGATCAGGGTTTTCCCAGACAAGCCGATTACTCAGAAACCGCTAGAGGTTCGCCAGGGTAAAGGTAAAGGTAATGTCGAGTATTGGGTGGCACAGATTAAACCGGGCAAGATTCTTTATGAAATGGAAGGCGTCAGTGAGGAAGTGGCTCGAGATGCACTTCGCTTAGCTGCAGCCAAGCTTTCTTTTCCAACGACATTTGTTCGTCGTGTGGTGATGTAAGCAGTACGGGGAATAGAAATGGTAGATTTGAAAGAACTGAGATCTAAGTCGGAAGAAGAGCTTCAGGACCAGTTGATTGAATTAACAAAAGAGCAGTTTGCGTTGCGGATGCAGCAGTCAACTGGGCTACTGACGCAGACTCATCTGTTAGCACAGGTGTCTCGAGATATTGCGAGAGTGAAAACCTTGGCGTGGGAACAAGCGAAAGAAAAGGCCAGTTCATAATTTAGGGTAGAAAGTAATCCCAATAGGATCGTGTACATGAGTGATGAAGGAAAATTGGCTCGTAATGCCAGTGGCAGGGTAGTCAGTAATAAAATGGATAAGAGTGTGACGGTATTAGTCACGCGCAAGATCAAGCACCCGATTTATGGAAAATACATAAAGCGGTCCAGGAAGATTATGGCGCATGATCCTGAAAACCAGTGCCAGGAAGGCGATTTGGTAACGATAGTCGAGACTAAGCCTCGTTCGAAAAGAAAAGCCTGGGAATTAAGATCAATCGATAGGAAGGCTGTCCTAATCTAGTCCAGGACAGATTAGCTTAAGACAGATACTGTGAAATTGGAGTTAACAGCATGATACAGGTGCAGACTTATTTGGATATAGCCGATAACAGCGGTGCTAGGCGTGTGATGTGCATCAAAGTTCTCGGTGGCTCTAAGCGGCGTTATGCCGGTGTGGGCGATATTATTAAGGTCACGGTGAAAGAAGCGATCCCAAGAGGCAGAGTTAAAAAGGGTCAGGTACTTGATGCTGTTGTGGTTAGAACACGCAAGGGTGTCAGACGTGCTGATGGTTCCATCATACGTTTTGACGGGAATGCAGCTGTGCTGCTGAATGCCAGTAAACAACCCATCGGTACTCGTATCTTTGGGCCGGTGACGAGAGAACTGAGAACAGATAGCTTTATGCGTATCGTATCGTTAGCGCCTGAGGTTCTTTGAGGGATATAAGGAACATGAACAAATTAAAAAAAGATGATCTAGTGATCGTGATTACGGGTAAGGATAAGGGTAAAACCGGCGATATCACCCGGGTAGTCGACGATAAGCGTTTATATGTGTCGGGTATCAACATGATCAAACGCCATACTAAAGGCAATCCCCAGCAGGGCCAGCCGGGTGGAATTCTGGAGAAGGAAGCACCCATCAAGGTGTCCAATGTGGCTATATTTAACAAGGATACCAATAAGGCTGACCGGGTTGGCTTCAAGACACTTGAGGATGGTAAGAAAGTACGTATTTTCAAGTCAACCGGTGAACAGATAGACGGTTAATGAAATGACAGATTTAAAAAAAGTATACGAGCAAGAGATTAAGCAGAAATTACAGAAAGAGCTAGGGCTCGATAATGTAATGGAAGTCCCTAGCGTCACCCAGATTACGTTGAATATGGGCGTCGGAGAGGCCCTGACTGATCGTAAGCAATTGGAAGCGGCAGTGGCAGATATGCAGGCAATTGCTGGCCAGAAGCCGATTATCACGAATGCTCGGAAGTCGATTGCCGGCTTTAAAATTCGCGAAGGCTATCCGATCGGTTGCAAGGTTACGCTGCGCAGGGCGCGCATGTACGAGTTTTTAGATCGATTAATTAACATCGCTATTCCTCGACAAAGAGATTTCCGTGGTATTAGCCCCAAGTCATTTGATGGACGGGGTAATTTTTCCATGGGCGTGACCGAGCAGATCGTTTTCCCGGAAATCGACTACGACAAGATAGATAAGATACGCGGCCTGGATATTAATATTACTACCAGCGCAAAAACAGATGACCAGGGCCGTGCTTTACTGCGAGCCTTTAACTTCCCGTTGCGGGAATCATAATAACAGCTTTGCTGAATTAACCGAGGACGATATGGCCAAGGCATCCATGATCAATCGCGAGAAGAAGCGCGCAAAGACCGTCAACAAATACGCTGCTAAAAGAATGGCACTCAAGGCGATTATTAAAAACCCGGATTCTTCAGATGAGGAACGCTGGGATGCACAGATAAAATTGCAGAAGCAACCCAGGGATGCGTCTGCAAGCAGGCAGGTTCGTCGTTGTGCGATAACGGGAAGGCCACATGCAGTATATCGTCGATTTGGACTAGCCAGGACAAAACTGCGCGAGGCAGCTATGCGCGGTGATGTGCCGGGTCTGGTTAAGTCCAGTTGGTAGACAGGAGAATTATATAATGACAATGCAGGATCCCATCGCAGACATGCTGACTCGTATGAGGAATGGACAGATTGCAAAGCTGCCAAGCGTTGCCATGCCATCTTCAAAAACTAAAGTTGAAGTAGCACGAGTCTTGAAGGAAGAAGGTTATATAGAGAGTTACGGCACCGTAACCGGAGAAGGTGGCCAGCTTGAATTAAGTGTCGAGCTGAAATATCACCTGGGTAAACCGGTTATCGAAGAAATTAAGCGAGTCAGTCGGCCCGGGTTGCGCCAATATAGTGGCAAACAGGAAATCCCTAATGTAAGAAATGGGCTCGGTGTCATGATTCTTTCTACGAATAAAGGTGTCATGACTGACCGAGCAGCAAGAGCTGCAGGTGTCGGTGGTGAAGTGCTTTGCTCGGTATTTTAATCGAGCGGAATCAATAGAGGGTTAAACCAAATGTCCAGGATTGCGAATAGTCCCGTTGAGATTCCAAAAGGTGTTGAAGTTTCAATTAATGGGAAAGACATCAGTATCAAGGGAGGTAAAGGCTCCTTGAATCTTACCCTGCATCAGTTGATTGAAATGCAGCAGGAAGACAGTCAGCTCAAATTTTCGAGCTCAGCCAAAAGTAAGCAGGCTGGAGCGCTTGCCGGTACTTTTAGAGCGCTTGTCAATAATATGGTTGTAGGTGTCAGTGCTGGATTTGAAAAACAACTGGTGTTGCAGGGAGTGGGGTACCGAGCCCAGGTTCAGGGCAAGGCGTTAAACCTGACGTTAGGTTTTTCCCATCCGGTTGTGTATGCGATTCCTGACGGTGTTGACATTGAGACGCCCACCCAGACACTCATTGTAGTAAAGGGCATAGACAAGCAGCAGGTAGGTCAGGTCTCAGCAGAAATCAGGGCTTTTAGACCGCCAGAGCCTTATAAAGGCAAGGGTGTTCGGTATAGCGATGAATATGTTAAGCGTAAAGAAGCCAAGAAGAAGTAATTCGGTTTCTCAGGAGAATTAGGGAAATGAAAAGTAAAAAAGTAGCCCGACAGAGGCGAGCACGGAGAGGAAGAGCAAAGATCAAGGAACTTGTTATTCCCAGACTTTGTGTTTTTCGTTCTTCAAAGCACATTTACGCGCAGATTATTTCTGGGGATGGCAATACAGTGAATGTGACTGCTTCCACCTTGGAGAAGGATTTAAGGTCCAGTTCAACAGGTAATGCTGAAAGTGCTGGAAAAGTCGGCTCATTGATTGCGGAAAGAGCAAAAGCGGCAGGTTTCGAAAAAGTGGCCTTTGATCGTTCCGGTTACAAATATCATGGCAGGGTAAGAGCGTTGGCGGATGCGGCGCGAGAAGGTGGATTACAGTTTTAGAGTCGGTTTCCGTACTCGATCCTTGTGACATGAAATACACAGACGATTGAGATGGGATAGGTCAGTAAAAGAGGAATACTTATGGCATATAACGATCAAGATAATAACGAAGAAGGTATCCAGGAAAAACTGGTACAGGTGAATCGTGTAGCCAAAGTGGTTAAGGGCGGTCGTATATTTGGTTTTACAGCGTTGACGGTAGTTGGCGATGGCAATGGCAGAGTCGGGTTTGGTCGAGGCAAGGCCAGAGAAGTACCTTTGGCTATCCAGAAAGCCATGGAAGCCGCTCGTCGAAACATGATTGATGTCGAACTCGATGGATCAACGCTTCAATATGAAGTGAATGCCCGGCACGGTGCATCGAAGATATTTATGAAGCCTGCCTCAGAGGGTACCGGAATTATTGCCGGAAAGACCATGCGGGCAGTTTTAGAAGTTGCCGGTGTTCGTAATGTCCTGGCTAAGTGCTATGGATCAACGACTCCAGTTAATGTGGTACGGGCTACTTTTAAAGGGCTTCAGAATATGCGTTCTCCGGAAAGTGTCGCTGAAAAGCGTGGTCTTTCCGTTGATCAGATGATGGGGTAAGCAATGGCAGATAAAACAATTAAAGTCACTCTGATGAAGAGTGTCCACGGCAGAATAAAAAGCCACCAGGCTTGTGTGGCAGGGCTAGGTCTGAAGAAAATCAGGCAGTCCAGCGTTCTCGAAGATACGCCTTCGGTACGCGGTATGATCAATAAAGTGTCCTATATGGTTAAGGTCGAAGAATCCTGATAACCCAGGGGAGAATTTTAGAATGCGTTTGAATTCAATATCCGGTGCTGAAGGCAGCAAGCAGGTAAAGAAAAGAGTTGGCCGTGGCATTGGCAGTGGCTTGGGTAAAACCGCGGGGAGGGGCCATAAGGGCCAGAAATCCCGGTCTGGTGGAAAAATAAGGCCTGGTTTTGAAGGCGGCCAGCAGCCCTTGCAGATGAGATTGCCCAAATTTGGATTTAGCTCTGCGAAGTCACGGATAACCTCAGAAGTTACCCTGTCAGAAGTCGCTAGTGTTAACGCTGATGTGGTAACGCTGGAGCTGTTGAAAGAGGCAGACCTGCTTAGTGAGAAGATTCAGCGAGTTAAGGTGATTCTTTCCGGCAAGATTGACAGAGCAGTTACCGTCAAAGGCCTTGGTGTTACCAAAGGTGCACGTGCGGCAATTGAGGCAGCAGGAGGATCAGTAGACGAATCCTAGTTGGGATTACGGCGCTGAAGGTAATGGCAAAAGGGAATAGATAGATGAGCAGTGCACTGGCACAAGGCAAAATGATGGCATCGGGAGGCGGGCTTGCAGAGCTACGCAGCCGGTTGTTGTTTGTGCTGCTGGCTATTGTTGTATATCGGATTGGTAGTCATATTCCTATCCCGGGGATTGACCCTGAGCGTTTGCAATTGCTGTTCAGCCAGAATCAGGGAGGTATCCTGGATTTGGTTAATATGTTTGGTGGTGGCGCCCTGGAGCGAATGAGTATTTTTGCTTTGGGTATCATGCCTTATATTTCATCGTCCATTATTACCCAACTGCTTGTTGCAACCACTCCATCGTTGCAGCAGCTGAGAAAAGAGGGCGAAGCAGGCCGTAAGAAGATATCTCAATACACCCGCTATGGCACACTCGGTCTGGCATTAGTTCAAGGCATGGCAATGAGTAGTGGCCTAGTTGGCCAAGGCCTTTCCTACACGGGCTCATTGATGTTCCACGTCGTCGCGGTAACCACGTTAGTTACCGGTGCCATGTTCATCATGTGGTTAGGCGAGCAGGTCACCGAGAAAGGGATTGGTAATGGTATCTCGATCATTATTTTTACTGGTATCGTGTCTGGCTTTCCTGGCGCAATTGGCCAGTCAGTGGAGCAGGCGAGACAAGGCGAGATTCAGGAAATTGCACTGCTTGCTATTGCTGCGTTGGCGATCGCCATCGTCGCAGGGGTTGTGTATGTAGAAAGAGGCCAGCGGCGAATAACCATAAATTATGCCCGGCGGCAACAAGGCCGGAAAATGTATCAGGCACAGAGCAGTCACCTGCCGCTCAAAGTTAACATGGCAGGCGTTATTCCAGCGATTTTTGCCAGTAGTTTGCTGTTGTTCCCGGCGTCTTTGGGGCAGTGGTTTGGCCAGTCTCCGGGAATGGAATGGTTACAGGAACTCAGTTTACAGATAGCGCCGGGACAACCGTTAAATATCATATTGTTTTCAGTCGGCATTATATTTTTCTGCTTTTGGTATACGTCGATCATGTTTAATCCCAAAGAAGTAGCCGATAACCTGAAGAAATCGGGCGCGTTTGTACCGGGTTATCGTCCAGGCGACCAAACGGCACGTTATATCGATAGCATTATCACCAGGTTGACTTTATTTGGTTCGCTGTATATGACCATTGTCTGTCTGCTACCACAATTTTTGGTTATTCAGTTCAATATCACATTTCAGTTGGGTGGTACTGCCCTTTTGATCGTGGTTGTAGTGGTAATGGATTTTATGGCGCAGGTTCAAACGCATCTAATGTCTCATCAATATGAGTCATTGATGAAAAAGTCCAATCTGCAGAATTTTGGACGACGTTAGGAGATATAAGAAATGAAAGTTAGGGCCTCCGTAAAAAAGATGTGTAGGAATTGTCGAATCATTCGGCGTAAGGGTACTGTCAGAGTGATCTGTTCGGAACCGAAACATAAACAACGCCAGGGATAATCTGGTGGAAAAGGGTGACAGGAGCAAAGTATGGCTCGTTTAGCTGGAATTAATATTCCTGATAATAAACACACAGTAATATCGCTGACTTATATCTACGGTATCGGCCTTACTACGGCACAGAAGCTGTGTGAGTTAACTAGTATCAGTCCCAATACCAGAGTGCAGGATCTTACCGAAGGCGAATTAGACCAGTTGCGGGCGGAAGTCAGTAAATTAAGCGTTGAAGGTGATTTGCGTCGTGAGACTCAACTCAATATTAAGCGCTTACTGGACCTTGGATGTAATAGGGGTATTCGTCATCGGCGGAATCTACCCGTGCGTGGACAACGTACAAAAACTAATGCCAGGACTCGAAAAGGGCCCAAGCGACCCGTCAGGAAGTAGGCCGGTGATATTGATGAAATTAGGAATAGTACACAAACAATTGGAAGGGCAATATGTCTGAAACAGAAACTCAAACAGATGCGCCGGTAGTTAGAAAGAAAGGTAAACGCCAGATTGCAGATGGTCTCGCGCATATACACGCTTCTTTCAACAATACCATCGTGACAATAACTGATCGTCAGGGTGGCGCTCTGTCATGGGCAACAGCAGGCGGGTCAGGATTTCGAGGCGCCAGAAAGAGTACACCGTTTGCTGCGCAGGTAGCTGCCGAGCGAGCGGGGAATGCAGCCCAGGAATATGGTCTTCAAAATTTAGAAGTATTTGTAAAAGGCCCAGGACCTGGGCGCGAAGCGGCAGTAAGAGCTTTAAGTGCAGTTGGTTTCCGAATTACAAATATTACCGATGTCACCCCGATCCCACATAATGGATGTAGACCGCCCAAAAGACGACGGGTGTAGAAGAGGAGATTACGAATGGCCAGATATCTCGGCCCGAAATTAAAGTTAGCAAGAAGAGAAGGTACCGACCTTTTTCTGAAGAGTGGCGTTCGACCGATTGAGTCAAAGTGCCGCATTGAAACCGCACCCGGCATGCATGGGCATCGTCGCGCTCGGCTCAGTGATTATGCGGTGCAGTTGCGGGAAAAACAGAAGGTACGTAGAATTTATGGTGTGCTTGAAAAGCAATTTCGTAATTACTACAAGAAGGCAGACCGCCAAAAAGGCGCTACCGGCGAAAACCTGCTGCGTATTCTGGAGCGTCGACTGGACAATGTGGTTTACAGAATGGGCTTTGGTTGTACTCGAGCCGAATCTCGCCAGTTAGTCTCACACAAGGCCATTTTGGTTAACGGCAATGTTGTTAATATTGCCTCTTATCAGGTAGAGGCTGGCGATACCGTATCAGTGCGTGAGAAAGCCAAGAATCAACTGCGTATTCAAGGTGCCATGAATCTGGCAGCCCAGCGTTCAGCTGTTGACTGGGTCGACGTGAATACTGGCAATCTCGAGGGTGTTTTCAGATCCTATCCGGAGCGTGAAGACCTGCCCAAGGAAATCAACGAAAATCTGATTATCGAACTTTATTCGAAGTAGTCATCCAGATTAAACACTTATACAGGAAGGTAAACTTATGCCTCATGCTTCACTCGAATTTTTGACGCCGCAACACATTCAGGTTGAACAGCTCAGCGACACCAGAGCTCAGGTTGTATTGGAACCACTGGAGAGAGGCTTCGGTCATACCTTAGGTAATGCGTTGCGTCGTATTCTGCTTTCATCCATGCCGGGATGTGCTATCACTGAAGTCGAAATAGAGGGTGTGCTCCACGAGTACAGTACGCTTGAAGGTGTTGAGGAGGATGTGATTGAAATTCTTCTTAACCTTAAGGGTGTAGCGGTGAAATTGAATGAAGCAGACGAAGCTGAGCTGACTCTGAGCAAAACCGGTCCTGGTGTAGTGACCGCTGAAGATTTCACGCTTGACCATGATGTCGAAATAGCCAACCCTGAGCATGTCATTGCTAACCTTAACGGCTCTGGAAATTTAACAATCCGGGCTAAAGTTGGTAGAGGCCGAGGCTATGAGCCCGCTGACCTGAGAAATGCCGATGAAGAGGTAAACCGGATTATTGGTAGTCTCATGCTGGATGCATCTTACAGTCCAGTTAGTAGAGTGGCATACAAGGTCGATAGTGCGCGGGTTGAGCAGCGTACCGATTTGGACAAGTTGATTCTGGATCTTGAGACTAATGGTACCATTGACCCGGAAGAAGCGATTCGAAGGGCTGCAACTATCCTGCATGAGCAGGTATCCGTGTTTGTAGATCTGCAGAGCAGTGATTTTCCGGAAGAAAAGCAGCCAGAAGAAGAAATTGACCCGGTCTTATTGCGACCGGTTGATGATTTGGAATTAACAGTTCGTTCTGCTAATTGCCTTAAAGCAGAAAACATCTATTACATCGGTGATTTAATTCGACGTACGGAAGTAGAATTGCTGAAAACACCGAATTTGGGTAAGAAATCTCTTACCGAGATAAAGGATGTTTTGGCTTCTCGGGGTTTGTCTCTGGGTATGAGGTTAGAAAATTGGCCGCCCATGAGCCTTCGCGGGGATGACCGATTACTCGGTTAAGGCCCAGCGGATACAAGTGATTGATTAGGAAAGACCATGCGCCATCGAAAAAGCGGTAGACAACTCAACAGGAACTCATCCCACAGGAAAGCCATGTTTCGTAATATGGCCTGCTCCCTGATGGAGCATGAGGTGATTAAGACAACGGTGCCGAAGGCAAAAGAACTGCGTAAAGTAGCCGAGCCGCTGATTACACTGGCCAAGAAAGACTCAGTTGCGAACAGGCGCCTGGCGTTTTCAAGAACGGGCTCTAAAGCTGTGGTAGGTAAATTATTCAGCCAGCTAGGACCTCGTTACCAGGATAGGCCAGGCGGGTATACACGGATTTTGAAAGCAGGATTCAGGGCAGGTGATGCAGCTCCAATGGCCTATGTGGAGCTGGTTGACAGAGAGGTTCCTGATGAAGAGGAGCTGGATGAAATCGAAGAAAACGAGTAGTTTAGTGGTAGCAACCAGGCCGGTAATGACCGGCCTTTTTAGTTTTTGTTAGACGTCTTTTAGTTGAGCTCCGCGCATGTATCAATCCTTTAATCCAACGCCTCGAACATTAATGGGACCGGGTCCCTCTGATGTTAATGGCCGAGTGCTTACGGCTATGGCCCGGCCGACTATTGGCCACCTTGATCCTGAATTCATTCGTTTAATGGATGAAATCAAGGCGTTATTGCAAACAGTATTCCAGACCGAAAACGAACTTACCATACCTATATCAGCACCGGGAAGCGCTGGCATGGAAGCAAGTTTTGTTAACCTGGTGTCGCCAGGAGATAAAGTTATTGTCTGCCAGAATGGCGTTTTTGGTGGCAGGATGGCAGACAACGTGAGGCGCCTGGGCGGCCAGGTCGTCTTGGTTGAGGATACCTGGGGGCGAGCCGTTGATCCTCACAAACTGCAGCACGCCTTGCAGACGCATCCCGATGCGGAAATTGTCGCATTTGTCCATGCAGAAACCTCAACAGGCGTAATGTCAGATGCCGCTGAGTTATGCGGCCTGGTGAGCGACGCGGGTAGGCTGTCGATAGTTGATTGCGTCACCTCCTTGGTTGGCTGCGAAGTGGCAGTCGATGACTGGGGAGCTGATGTTGTCTACAGCGGTACTCAGAAGTGCCTTTCCTGTGCTCCCGGATTATCGCCATTGACTATGAATGAGCGAGCTATTGAACGGCTTAAGAGCAGGAGCTTGCCGGTTGCTTCCTGGTTTCTGGACTTGAATTTGGTGATGGGATATTGGGGCGAGGGGCAAACCCGCTCTTATCATCATACTGCACCAGTTAATGCCCTTTATGGGCTGCATGAAAGTCTGTTGATCGCTTGCGAAGAAGGACTGGCTCAATCATGGGCCCGACATCGCAGAAATCACCTGGCTTTGTGTGCAGGCCTTGAAGCTCTGGGACTGGAATTTATTGTGCCAGAAAACGAACGCCTACCGCAGTTGAATGCGGTGGGTATACCAGCTGGTGTCAATGAGGCTCTTGTTCGACAACAGCTGCTGCAGCAATTTAATCTGGAAATTGGCGCAGGTATTGGCGCGTTAGCAGGCAAAATCTGGAGAGTCGGGTTGATGGGGTATGCCAGTCGTGCTGAAAATGTGTTTCTTTGCATCAGTGCCCTTGAAGCCATACTGTCTCAGAATAATGCCGCTATTAATCGTGGTGTGGCCATTGATGCGGCACAAGCTATCTATGAGGCAGCTCAGGACTGAGCAATACTGATTGTTTGGCCGGAATGGCTATCTTCATAGAGTACCTCTTTGAGAAACTGACCGGTAGATGAAAGGCCTACGCCGGCAACATCCTCGGGCGTGCCTTGGGCGATGATTCGACCTCCGCCAGCTCCTCCTTCTGGTCCCATATCAACGAGCCAGTCTGCGGTCTTAATGACATCGAGATTATGCTCTATCACCACCACAGTATTACCGCGATCTCGTAGTTGATGGAGAATATGTAGTAGCTGATCTATATCATGGAAGTGTAACCCGGTGGTTGGTTCGTCGAGGATATACAGGGTCTTACCGGTATCTCGTTTAGCCAGTTCTCTGGCAAGCTTGACCCGTTGCGCTTCTCCTCCAGACAAGGTCGTGGCACTCTGGCCCAGCTTTATATAATTTAATCCGACTTCAGCCAGGGTTTGTAATCGTCTTTGTATGACGGGTACAGCTTTAAGGAAGTCCAGAGCCTGTTCGACCGTCATATCCAGGATCTCATCAATGGAACGTCCTTTATAAAGTATCTCCAGGGTTTCTCGGTTGTATCGTTTGCCTTTGCAGTCATCACAAAGCACGTAGATATCAGGTAGGAAATGCATTTCAACTTTTATCAGGCCATCGCCCTGACAAGCTTCGCATCGTCCGCCTTTAACGTTGAAACTAAACCGACCTGCCTTATATCCTCTGCTTCTTGCCTCTTGGGTAGCCGCAAAGAGATCGCGAATCGACGTGAAAATATTAGTATAGGTGGCAGGGTTTGATCTGGGTGTCCGGCCGATAGGGCTTTGGTCTATGCCGACCACCTTGTCCAGCAACTCAAGACCCGTAATTTTGCCGTAGGCACTCTGTTTGAGGGTGCTGGCACCATTTAGCTGGGTGGCGGCCAGAGGATACAGGGTCTGATTGATCAGGGTTGATTTACCGGAGCCGGAGACACCAGTTACACAGGTTAATAAACCCAGAGGAAGGTTCAGGTCAACCTGGGCCAGGTTGTTTCCTGAGCAACCGGTCAGGTTTAGGAATTGGTTAACCTTTGGTGCTACGCGGTACTGGGGTATGGCGATGCGGCGTTTTTTTGAAAGGAACTGGCCCGTAATAGAGGTATCTTCTGCGATGATATCCTCTAGTGTTCCTCTGGCTACAACTTCGCCGCCATGGACTCCCGCTCCCGGACCCATGTCGATTATATAATCAGCTTCTTTAATGGCTGATTCATCGTGTTCAACGATCAATACACTGTTACCTCTGTCCCTGAGTCGTGTCAGGGTGTTAAGCAGTCGCTGATTGTCTCGCTGGTGTAACCCGATTGAGGGTTCATCGAGGATATACATGACGCCAACCAGTCCGGCACCGATCTGGCTTGCTAATCGGATGCGCTGCGCCTCTCCTCCTGAGAGGGTTTCGGCGCTTCGCGCCAGGGTCAGGTAGTTTAGGCCCACATCGATGAGGAATCCGAGGCGAGCGCGTATCTCAGTTAATATTTTTCTGGAAATTTCACCTTTCTGTCCAGCAAGGCTTAGTTCATTGAAACAGTCCTGGGCATCCTGAATGCTTAAACTGGAAATGTCCGCATAGCTTTTGCCATTAACCAGGACTGATCGGGCTGTTCTGTTCAAGCGTTGGCCTTGGCAGGCGCTGCAGGTCTTCAGGGTTAAAAGGCGGCTCAGGTTATCTTTGACGCTAGCCGAATCGGTCTCTCTGAAGCGACGCTCCAGATTGTTTATAATGCCCTCAAAGGGATGCTTGCTGGTGATTGAGAAGCCCCTGTCATCGGTATATTGAAAAGCAACCGGGTTTTCACCACTGCCGTACAGAATGATGTTTTTGTGTTCTTCGCTGAGCTTCTCAAAGGCAGTTGTCAGATCAAACTGGTAGTGGTCGCTCAAATTTTCCAGAAGCTGGTAATAGTAGATATGCTGGCGATTCCACCCCGATATTGCTCCTTCTGCAATAGAAAGGCTCGGGTCTCTGATTAGTGTGTTTGGGTCGAATACCTGCTTGATGCCAAGGCCTTCACAGTCTTTACATGCCCCAGCAGGATTATTAAAGGAAAATAACCGAGGTTCAAGCTCAGACACACTGTGTCCGCATTGGGGGCAGGCATAGTTAGCCGAAAAAAGAATTTCCTCTCGATCGGGGTCGTCAATAAAGGAAACACTGGCTGTTCCCGCAGACACCCTGACGGCTGTTTCAAAAGAATCAGCAAGACGGATATTGATATCTTCCCGGATTCTGAACCGATCAACTACCACCTCGATGCGGTGTTTTTTCTGTTTATCGAGGGCAGGTAGGTCATCCATATCTGTGACCACGCCATCAAGTCTGATTCTTACAAAGCCCTGGCTTGACAGCGAACTCAGCAAATGTTGATGTTCGCCTTTTTTGTCCTCGACGATGGGTGCCAAAATCATCAGCCTACTGTCGGTTTCAAGGTCAAGGACATGATCCACCATTTGTGAAATCGTTTGCGCCTGTAACGGCTTGTTGTGATCGGGGCAATAAGGCGTACCGACTCTCGCAAAAAGTAGCCTTAGATAATCGGCGATCTCCGTAATCGTCCCGACGGTTGACCTGGGATTATGATTTGTTGATTTTTGCTCAATGGAAATCGCTGGCGATAAGCCTTCTATGTGGTCGACGTCCGGCTTTTCCATCAGAGAAAGGAATTGCCTCGCATAGGCTGAAAGAGACTCAACGTAACGGCGCTGGCCTTCCGCATAAAGCGTATCGAAGGCTAGAGATGATTTACCTGACCCCGATAGTCCG
Source organism: Gammaproteobacteria bacterium (assembly GCA_018666555.1). Classification (GTDB taxonomy): domain Bacteria; phylum Pseudomonadota; class Gammaproteobacteria; order Pseudomonadales; family Azotimanducaceae; genus UBA9926. Next base: position 30,950 of record JABIZD010000125.1, on the reverse strand, counting down.
GTAATGACTACGAGGTTGTTACGAGGTATTTCGAGATCTATATTTTTCAGGTTGTGGGTTCTGGCACCCTTTACTGAAATTGTTTTCATTAACATAATATTCTTTGTTGTCACCGAACTGTATCACGGGGTTCTGAGTCTGTCAGATGAGACCTTAAACCTTTCTTTGAGTGTAAGCGAGATCTCTATTTGTTATCATCCCCTACGCACTAAAAGAAAGCGGCTGGCTCGGATATTCAGGAAATATCTTGATTCAGATTGAGTTGAATCCACCCTCGAATACCGAGCAATCCCATGATCGATAAGCCTGACCATGCTAAGCTTTTGTTTGTAAATTGGCAAAGTAGAACGACACCTGGACAGACCAGATGAATCAACTCGAGGTAAGGACAGCTTTTGCAGTAGGACTGTTATATCTGGTTCGTATGCTTGGGTTGTTCAGTATTTTGCCCGTATTTGTTATCGCTGCTGAGTTCATGGATGGCGCCAATCCTTTCCTCCTGGGTCTGGCAATGGGGATCTATGGTTTTTTTCAGAGCATCCTGCAGATTCCCTTAGGCTTCTTGTCTGACCGGCTGGGCAGGCGAAAGGTTATCATCGGGGCTTTATTGGTTTTTGTTCTGGGGAGTGTGGTTGCTGCCTTGGCTGATCATATCTACTGGCTGATGCTCGGCCGAGCGTTGCAGGGGATGGGTGCAATCGCCGGTGTTCTGCTTGCCTTGGTTTCCGACTTAACCAGGCTTGAACACCGCTCCAAGGCGATGGCTATTGTTGGTGCCTGTATTGGTATTTCCTTTGCGGTATCTATGCTTGTTGGTCCTTTATTGTTTACCTTTTCAGGACTTTCCGGGTTGTTTATGCTCAGTGCGGTCGCTGGGTTAATAGGGATTGGTATCGTTGTTTTCCTGGTTCCAGCAGTGCAGATCAAACCCTTCAATCTCAATTCAGGTCCACAGAGGAATCAATTGGCAGAGGTATTACGTGATCATAATTTATGGGTTCTCAACTTCAGTATTTTTGTAACCCATTATTTATTGATGTCTGGCTTTCTGGCCTTTCCGCTGTTGCTCAGTGGAGCCGGCATCAATCTTTCCGAGCATTCCCAGTACTACCTTATAATATTGTTAGGGTCCTTTGTGGCCATGCTGCCTTTTGTTTATTTGTTTGGTAAGGGCAATTGGTCGGCTCCTCTATTGCAAGCAGGTGTGCTGGTGCTGGGTGTGTCTTTATACCTTCTGTCCACGGACCAGGCGTTACCTGGTTTGTTACTGGCATTGGGTTTGTTTTTTCTGGCTTTTAATTTTCTCGAGGCAACGCTACCGGTACAGTTATCGAAAACAGTGCGAGCAGGATTCAGGGGTACTGCTATGGGGGTTTATTCCAGCAGCCAATTTGCTGGAATTTTCGCTGGAGGTTTGATTGGTGGTTTGCTGATTTCGATGCAAGATATTTCTCTTATGCTTATCGTAAACGGCGGTGTCTGCCTATTCTGGTTTATAATTCTGTTGCGGATTCAATCCCAGCATAAATGGGAGAGCAGGACACTTGAATATGAGGAATCGAAAGGCTGGACTGCCAAAGAGATTGCGGAACAGTTATCATCAACACCAGGTGTAGAAGACTTGGTCATCATACCGGAGCAACGGCTAATTTACCTTAAGGTGGATAGTTCCTGTTTCGATGATGCCAAGTTGGCAGAATTTACTCAGGGAAGGTAATAGAAATTAACTCCTGCCAGATTTTTTAAGGAGAAGAAAATGGCAAAAGGTATTAATAAAGTGATCATTGTAGGGAACCTCGGAAGAGACCCCGAAACGCGATTTATGCCCTCAGGTGGGGCTGTGACGAATGTTTCCGTAGCTACTTCAAAATCCTGGCGTGACCGGGAAAGTGGCGAACAGAAGGAGCGAACCGAATGGCATCGAGTTGTTTTCTTTAACCGTTTGGCTGAAATTGCGGGTGAATATCTCAAGCGAGGTTCGAAAATTTATCTTGAGGGTGAACTGCGAACCAGAGAATGGGAGCGCGAGGGGCAAAAGCACTATACAACTGAGATCGTTGCTAACGAAATGCAAATGCTGGATAGCAAGGGAAGTATGGACGGGGCGGGATCGTCTCCGGGTGGAGCCCCAGGAAGCAGTTCGGCACTTAGCAGTAAACCGAATTCAGAAATCCCACCACCGCCAATGGATGATTTTGATGATGATATTCCCTTCTAGCAGAGATTTTTTCAGGGTCGATACGACAGGTGATGGGTGGGTTATTTCGGTCCCGGCAAAATCTTGCGCCAGGCTGTGAAGCTGCCGCCATTTTTCTGTTATTGAGAAGAGCATGTCGCGATTAACTGAAATTCCATTATTTCCCCTGCAAGTGGTCCTGTTCCCAGGAGGCTGTCTTGATTTGCAGATTTTCGAACAGCGGTATCTTGATATGGTAGCGCAATGCCTGAAGCATGATTCCGGTTTTGGTCTGGTTCTCATAGAGAATGGTAACGAGGTACTAGTCAATTCCGGTCAGGCAGCTCCCTCTGTTGTAAGGATAGGCTGCTACTGCAAAATTATTGATTTTGATCAAAACCAGAATGGGCTACTCAAAATTCGAATAAGGGGTGAAGACAAATTCCGTATAACCGATTATTTTGAGTCCGCCTCCAGATTGTTGAGGGCCGAAGTAGAATTTCTTGAATCAGAGCCAGCAGTCAGCACGACGGATCAAGATGAGGGTCTGATAGAAATGCTACACAATCTTTTAAAGCACCCGACTGTAAAATTGCAGTTACAGGAAACAGAGTTTGAGGATGCCTCTCAGTTAGGAGGCCGATTAACTGAGCTTTTGCCTTTGTCGAATGCAATTCGCCAGAACCTGTTTGAAATGAATGATCCAGTGAAACGATTAAGAAGCCTCGAAAAAATTCTTGACGACCTTCAAAGCAGCGCTGGAGGGTAATTTACCTCGAAAGGGTCGCTGAACACCCTGATTGAACCGGGACTATTTCTTCTTTGGGTCAATGGGTTATGAGTGGCGTGCTGGGCATATTTTGCATCCACAAATCTGAGCGGTAGATGCTCGTCTCTACCTAGTGGAATCCCCAGTCTAGGGCACTGGATGATTTTATCAGGGTAATAGCAGTCATCCTGGAGGCAAAAATTATCCGGGTCCAGCTGTTTCGCGTTCCATTGGCGTACCTTCAAATTCAGAGATTGACACACCAGTGTCTGGCCATTACATAGTTTACCGACCTGTCTAGGTCCAGATGTGCCGGGGTTGAGCATTTGCATGCTGGTAAGCATGCTGGCTGCATGATGCGCTTCCAGGTAAGGATATCCGGATTTAATGAGCACACCATTGCCATCACCTGAAGCAGAAAAATTCAGTGAATCTCGGCCACGGGCATAGTACATATAAATCGTACCTGGTTGCATAAACAGCGCCCTGCGTTTGTTTGTATAACCAAGTGAGGAATGACTTGCCCGGTCATTTACGTAATAAGCTTCGGTTTCGATGATTCTTGCAGAAAGCCAGATGTCATCGCCCGAAGTCAACCTGAAACGATGTTTTAACACCTTCCCAAGGAGAGAGATCGCCAGTTTAATCGGCGATTGGTCAAAGAAAGTGTGCCCAAGATTTGGCGAATATTCGGGTGGCCCCATGTATACTGTAACCTGAGCGAGTAATGAAGAGGTTTTATGACTGTACAGGAGTATATGCTTAGTTTGGGTGTGACTGCAAAAGCCGCCGCCGCCGCCGCTCGTCGAGCTTCTACCGAAGAAAAAAATGCGGCTTTGCTGGAAATTGCCAGAGCCATCCGTACCCATACTGATGTGATTGTGGCCGCAAACAAGGTAGACCTGGAGAGAGCGGCCGCAGCAGGGCTGGACTCGGCGTCGCTGGATCGACTGGCGTTAAATGAGCTTGCTCTGGAAAATATAATCAGCGGAATCGAGCAGATAGTCGCCCTGCCAGATCCGGTCGGGCAGATGAGTGACCGGGTGATCAGGCCAAATGGTTTAAAAATCAGTAAGATGCGCGTTCCAATCGGCGTGATTGGAATGATCTATGAATCCCGGCCTAATGTGACTATCGACGCAGCTGGGCTCTGCCTGAAATCGGGAAATGCAGTTATCCTTCGAGGTGGTTCCGAATCTATCGAGTCTAACAGGGCACTGTATCGGTGTATTTATGAAGGCCTGGAGAACAGCGCTCTGGATACAGGGATCATCCAGCTTGTTGATACCGTAGATCGGCAGGCTGTGGGAGAATTGCTGACCATGTCAGGTTACGTTGACCTGATAATTCCCAGGGGCGGTAAGGGCTTGATTCAGCGGATTAGTGCCGAGACTAAAATAGCGGTTCTCAAGCACCTTGATGGTGTTTGCCATGTTTTCATAGATGCTGAGGCCGATCTAGGCATGGCTCATACCATTGCCATGAACGCAAAAACGCAACGTTATGCCACCTGTAATACCATGGAAACGTTACTGGTTGACCGAGAGGTTGCTAACTGCGTTTTGCCCGACCTGGCTAAAGCCTTGTCTGCGGAAGGCGTTGAGTTAAGGGTCTGCCAGGAAACTGCGACGATACTAAATGGCGAAATCGCTTGTATTGAGGCAACGGATGCGGACTGGCGGGAAGAATATAACGCGCCAATACTATCCATTAAAATCTGTTCTGGCCTGGATGACGCCATTGACCATATTAGTACCTTTGGTTCAAATCATACTGATTCGATAGTGACAGAGAATGTCAGCAAGGCAGATCGCTTCTTGAGAGAAATCGATTCTAGTTCTGTGATGGTCAATACATCTACTCGATTCGCGGATGGTTTTGAGTATGGGCTTGGTGCCGAGATCGGCATATCGACGGATAAACTGCATGCCCGTGGACCGGTCGGTTTAGAAGGCCTGACTTCACAGAAGTTTATAGTCCATGGAGAAGGACAGATCCGTTAATGAAGGCGAGCCCTGTGGACGTTGTTGTCATGGGTGGTACCTTCGATCCAGTTCATCTCGGCCATACCGGATTAGCCCGCCAAGCGGCTGATAAACTGGGTGTTGGAGAGATACGCCTGATCCCTTCGCTATTACCTCCACACCGTGATGTGCCGGGTGCGACGGCGCTGCAGCGGCTTGACATGCTAAACCTCGCAGTTGCAGGGCAGTCAGGTTTTAATGTCGATGGTTGTGAACTTGAAAGAGGTGGTGTGTCCTATTCCATTGATACCTTGCGCAGTTTGCGGCAGGAATTCCCCGCGCCGAGCAGAATCTACTTTTTGATGGGGTATGATGCTTACCAGAAGCTTCCAGAATGGAAACTGTGGCAGGATTTATTGGATTATGTTCATATTGTCATCCTGCAACGCGCTGTGAGCGAGTATAATCTCACCAGTCCAATGCAACTGCTTGAGGCTCGCTGCAAGGTTGCTGGGATTAGCCAGTTGCAGAAGCGGCATGCCGGTCGGATAGCGTATCTACCGGTAGAGGCAGTCGACATTTCAGCCACCCGAATCAGAGAGCTGCTGAAGTCAGGATCTCGACCAACTGATTTAATGGAAGACAAGGTTATCGAGTATATTTTTAATGAAAATTTGTACGGGGTAGAAAATTGGAAGGGAAATCTGTCGTCATGAATGTAAAGAGCCTTGAAACCCTGGTAGTCAATGCCCTGGATGACATAAAAGGTGAGCATATAACTGTTTTGGATATTTCTGGCCAGAGTGATATAGCAGATCTGATGATTGTGGTAAGTGGAAACTCAAATCGACAGGTTAAAGCGCTTGCCCGGAATGTCATTGACGCAGCCAAGGAAAACCAGTTTCAGGTCCTGGGTGTGGAGGGTTTTGAAGAGGGAGAATGGATTCTAGTGGATCTGATTGATGTGATTGTTCATGTCATGATTCCATCAGTTAGAGATTTCTATGATCTTGAAAACCTATGGAGTCTGAGGCCTAAAAGGTCAGGAGAAGAACCCCCAAGTGAAGGTTGAGCTACTTGCAGCGGGTACCAGGCCACCGGACTGGATCTCTGAGGGTTTTCTCGAATTTCAGAAACGGCTGCCCAGGGAAAGCGAACTCATCTTAAGGCAATGGCCTACGGCAAAACGAAGAAAACAGGATTCAGTTGCCAGGTTGCAGAAAGAGGAGGAGGATAATTTGCTTAAGCACGTTCAGCCCAGCGCTTTTGTCGTCGCCTTGGATCTTCGCGGCAAAATGTGGTCGACCGAAACCCTGGCCTTGAAGATGAAGGACTGGTATCAGCGTCAGAAGCTGGTACAAATAGTCATTGGTGGGCCTGATGGCTTGTCTTCAAACTGTCTGGATAGGGCTGACTTGATCTGGAGTTTATCCGAGCTGACCTTTCCCCATTACCTGGTCCGGGTACTAGTGGCCGAACAGTTATACCGGGGCTGGTCTTACCTTAACAATCATCCCTACCATAAGTGATATGGCTGCTCCCCAGTTTATAAAAGATCATCAGGGAGAAAGTCAGGTTTATGTCGAGCGGGCTGGGATAGGCGCTGGCATACTGCTGATACTCTTGTCTGTATTAGTCTTCAGGATGGCTTATCTGCAGCTTTTCCTGCATGAGGACTTTGTAACCAAGTCTGACAAGAACAGGATTCAGTTCCAACCCAGGGCGCCTGTTCGAGGCCTGATATTTGATCGACACGGCGTGCTGATTGCGGATAACGCAACTTCTCACGACCTGACGGTTACCCCTGAGCGTGTAGAGTCTCTTGACGCGTTGCTGCTGAATCTAGAGTCCTATGTACAGATAAATGATGAGCAGAAGCAGGCTTTTTATAAAAAGATCAAAAGAAAATCCCGGCCATTTGAAAAGATACCGTTACTTTTCCAACTCGGGGAGGAGGATATTGCCCGAATAGAGGCCAACAGGATGCGGCTTCCAGGTGTTAGTGTCGAGGCCCAACTGGTTCGACATTATCCGTTTGGTCCTTTGTTAGCGCATGCCGTCGGTTCGGTACGGAGAATCAATGATCAGGATAGCCTGGTCATTGATAAATCGACTTACGCTGCCACAGACCACATTGGCAAATTGGGTGTGGAAAGGTTCTATGAGGCATCATTGCTCGGGGCTGTCGGCTATGACCGTGTGGAAGTGAATGCCCTGGGTAGAATAACCCAGATAATCGAGTCTGTTGCTCCCGAACCCGGGGTGAATTTAGAGCTCTTCCTTGATACCTCTCTACAGGCTGTCGCCAGGGATGCCCTGGGAGATCGGCGTGGAGCAGTGGTCGCTATCGACCCAAGTAATGGCGGTATTCTCGCCATGCTGAGTAACCCCTCCTACGACCCTAATTTATTTATTGAGGGTATTTCATTTGCTGATTATGCAGCCTTAAGAGACTCTCCGGATTTGCCTCTATTTAATCGCGCTTTGCAGGGCCAGTACCAGCCAGGGTCAACCATCAAGCCTTTTTTAGGCCTGGTCGGTCTTTCTACCGGGAGCATTACGCCAGAGTTAACGATTGACGACCCGGGATGGTTCAAGCTGTCTAATAGTGAACGTTTGTACAGGGACTGGAACTGGAGTAAAACGGGTACCGGCGGGCATGGCAGGGTCAATCTCCAGAAAGCCATTTATCGCTCCTGTAATGTCTATTTCTATCAATTAGCCGTAGATTTAGGGATTGATCTTATTCATGACCAATTGAGCCTGTTCGGTTTGGGTCGGGTAACGATTGCAGACCTCCCTGAAGCGCGAGCTGGACTTTTGCCGAGCCGAACATGGATGCAGATGAATCGTAAGAAACAGTGGTTTCCAGGGGATACTGTCAATATTGCGATCGGACAAGGTGATTTACTGGTTACACCTCTGCAATTAGCAACGGCGGCTACCATGATGGCCAACCGCGGTGTCTGGCATAGGCCTCGAATGGTATCAAACCGCGATTTTTCTAGCTTTGAAGATAATTTTAAGCCTGAATTCAAACATGTGCCTGATTCTGCTTGGGATCACATCATCGATTCTATGGAGATGGTGGTCCATCGTGGCAACCAAAGGTTAGGTGAAAATGGGGTTGCATGGTCCCATATAGGTAGAGGTCTTTCCTATCGGATGGCGGGTAAATCTGGAACTGCTCAGGTGATTGGAATCAAGCAGGGTGAAGAGTATGAAGAGTCGGAAATAGATGAGAGGCAGCGTAAACATGCCTGGTTCATTGCCTTTGCACCCATAGAAAACCCTCGCATAGCTTTAGCGGTGATTGTAGAAAATGGCGGAGGTGGAAGTGAATTCGCAGCACCGGTAGCAAGACAGGTCATCGATCACTATCTGTTGAAATCAGATCAGTCTGCTGAAATTGCAGTGCACCGGTTAGCGGCAGGTTTGCAATGAGTCAGGATTTTGTTCGTCGGCTGCCGGAGATTTCCGGGGGATTTACCAAGACTCGTAGTCTTGGTGAAATAATCCATCTTGATTTTTTTCTGGTAGCTATCATTAGCGTCATCATCCTGTACGGGTTGGTAGTTCTCAATAGTGCGATAGGACAACAGCAGGAACTGTTTATCAGCCAGTTGGCCCGAATCGGGATCGCTGTGGTGGTGATGTTCTTGCTGGCACAGTTCCCTCCTCATATCTACCTCAGGCTGGCACCCTGGTTCTATGCCGGTGCGATCCTTCTGCTGGTGTTGATTTACCCGTTTGGTTTCGAAGTGAATGGCTCCAAACGATGGTTGAGAATTCCTGGTTTGATTGGTTTTCAGCCCTCTGAATTGATGAAACTGGCTTTGCCGCTGATGCTGGCCTGGTACCTCAATGACCGGCATTTACCACCAGGGGGTAAACAGATTGGTCTGTGCCTGCTGATGATTATTATTCCTGCGCTGCTAATCGCCGATCAGCCGGATCTTGGAACAGCGGTGATCATCGCATCCTCTGGTTTTCTGGTATTGCTGCTGGCAGGGATATCCTGGCGACTAGTCATTGCTGCAGGTGGGGCCATATTGGCAATGGCGCCACTGTTATGGTTCACTATCAGGGATTATCAGCGGCAGCGGATTCTTACGCTAATTGATCCGGAACGCGATCCCCTGGGTGCCGGCTGGAACATTATACAATCGACCACTGCCATCGGATCTGGCGGATGGACGGGCAAGGGCTTGTTCCAGGGTACGCAATCACATCTGAATTTTCTGCCGGAAAGCGCGACAGACTTTATTATTGCGGTGCTGGCAGAGGAATTTGGTTTTATCGGTGTGATGATACTGCTCCTGTTATACGCTTTATTGACACTCAGGGGCATCCTGATTTCTCTCAATGCTCAGGATACCTTTGGTCGTTTAGTGTCCGGTACCGTCACGTTCACTTTTTTCGTTTATGTGTTTGTGAATATCGGTATGGTTTCAGGTATCTTACCGGTGGTTGGCGTGCCGTTGCCGTTGATCAGTTATGGTGGAACATCAATGCTGACCTTGTTTGCCGGATTTGGATTGATGATGTCTATTCATACTCACAGGCGAATTGCCTTGTGAAAATATCTGGATGTGAGTCAATCAGAGTTAACCAGTATCTAGAACTAGAGTAGTTATTTATGAGACCAATGATAAAACGGTGGGTGCAATTATTTATTTTGGCGATTCTGCAGGGGAGTTTCTGGGCAGGCGCTGCCACTACTTCTTATGAAAATCACCCAGAGGTGTTGGCTTTTATAGACGAGTTGGTGATTGAGGAAGGATTCGACAGGCAGCAGTTGATAGAGGTATTTGCCCAGGCAGAGTACAAGCAGCGAATTATCGATGCTATATCCAGGCCGGCTGAGCGGGTTCTGCACTGGGATAAATACCAGGATATTTTCCTGACTCAAAAGCGCTTATCGCAGGGTTTGGAATTTATCAGGACCCATCGGGATATCCTGGAACGAGCCGAGCAGAAGTTTGGAGTGCCAGCAGAGATTATCGCGGCAATTCTGGGTGTTGAGACCTCCTATGGCAGAAACACGGGTAGCTATCGTGTTCTGGATTCCCTGAGTACGTTGGCATTTAATTACCCGCCCAGAGCTCAGTTTTTTAAGGGTGAATTAAAGCATATGTTGTTGCTTGCCAGAGAACAGGGCAAGGAGCCGGAGTCGCTGATGGGCTCCTATGCTGGAGCCATGGGACTTGGACAGTTTATTCCCAGTAGCTATAGGGAATACGCAATTGATTTCGATAACGATGCACAGATAAATATTTGGAGTGATCCGGTTGATGCTATAGGCAGTATTGCAAATTATCTTAACCGGCATGGTTGGGCTGCCGGCCAGGCAGTCGTGATGAGGCTTCAAGGTCCGGGCCCGCTATCCAGTGATGAGTTTAATGTTTCTTTAAAACCTTCGATGACGAAAACAGAGGCTCGCCGTGCCGGGTTGCTGAATGATCTGGATATGGAAGAAACGGGCAAAGTCAGCCCAATGAAATTAATTGGCAAGGCCGGCCCTGAATATTTTCTTGGGCTGAAGAACTTCTATGTGATCACTCGCTATAACCACAGCCGGCTTTACGCTATGGCGGTTTTTCAGTTGAGCCAACAATTAGCCCAAGGTGCCGTGCCTGATGGACAGCCTGATTGATTTTCAGGTTGCAGCAGAGGCAGGTTCTTGCAAGGGGAATTCAGCTTCTGGCGATATTACTATTAACGGCATGTGCCGCGAATCAGTTTCGGGTGATGGTGCAACCCAAGCCTGTTATCACTGATGAGCTTTCGGTTGTGCCGTCCCTGGATGAGATTAGCAGTGCAGCAGATTCTCTTCCTGAAAGTACTGAGGGTGTCCTGCAAGCGACTCCAAAGCCAAAGCCAAAGCGCTATGTTGTCTATGGTGACACTTATGAGGTGATGGAGGAAAGTTTAGGCTATGTAGAGGTTGGCATAGCATCCTGGTATGGAAAGAAATTTCATGGTCGGTTGACCGCCAATGGTGAAGTTTATGATATGTACGAGCTGACTGCAGCGCATAAAGCGCTGCCATTACCCTCTTTGGTCAGGGTGACTAATTTAGAAAATGGCGCAAAAGTGATCGTCCGGGTTAATGATCGAGGTCCCTTCCACGATGATCGTTTAATTGATCTTTCCTATCAGGCGGCAGTTAAACTGGGCTTTTCTAACAAGGGTACCGTGCCAGTAGTGGTAGAGGCTTTGGATGAGTTAAATTACCCGGATAGGGTGGCTAGTGATAAACCTGACAAAGCAATCACCAGGCTCTATTTGCAAATTGGCGTCTTTGAACGGGTTGGTGGAGCGAGTCGTTTGCGGGATCGGGTGGCCAGCCTGCTGGAGCGTGAGGGGTTAGATGTCACCGTTCAGGTATTACAAAGCGAAAACGATCAAATCGCCTTAAATAAAGTCTGGATTGGACCGATTCAGTCGGCAGCAGACGAATCAGGAATCAACTCTATTTTAGTGGAATTACAGTTGGGGCAACCGATCAGGGTGGAGACTCATTAGCAGCTTGGCGTAACTCGCGTTAGAATAGGCCGATACCTGGAAGATAGTGAAAATGCCAAAAATTGTATTTGTAATGTTTTTGTTTTGGGTGCTTAAGACGACAGCAGCGCCCTTGATTATACCCTCAGCACCGCAGTTGGCGGTTGAAGGTTATATTCTTATTGATTCTACTACCGGCAAAATTCTTGCCGAGCACAATTCCCAGGTGAGGCTGCCGCCAGCTAGCCTGACGAAAATAATGACCAGTTATGTCATCGCCTCAGAGATTAAGCAGGGCCGGATAAAACTATCTGATTCAGTGCCGGTGAGTGTCAAAGCCTGGAGGATGGAAGGGTCGAGAATGTTTATCCAGGAAGGCACCTCGATTTCTGTCGAGGATCTACTACGCGGCATTATTATCCATTCCGGGAACGATGCCAGTGTGGCAATGGCTGAATTTGTTGCCGGAAGTGAAGAGACTTTCTCTGAATTGATGAATGCTCAAGCCGCAGTCATAGGCATGCCTAATAGCCAGTTCAGGAATGCAACTGGATTACCTGACGAGGCGCATTATACAACGGCAGCGGACTTGGCGAGATTGACCTCAGCGCTCATTGAGGGCTACCCGGAGCACTATAAGCTATACCGGGAAAAGTATTTCACCTACAACGATATCAGGCAGGCGAATCGAAATTCCCTGTTGTTCAGGAACGAGAATGTTGATGGGGTTAAGACGGGTTATACCAAGGCGGCCGGATACTGCCTGGTAGCATCTTCGGAGCAGAACGGAACCCGATTGATTTCGGTGGTGATGGGCGCAGATTCTGAACGTAATAGAGCCAGCGAAACACAGAAGCTATTAACCTATGGGTTCAGATTTTTTGAAACCGTTGATTTATATAGAGCCGGAGATCGCTTGCGAAAAGTCAAGGTTTGGGGTGGCCTCCACGAATCGATTCAACTCGGTGTCGAAGACAACCTGGCTTTGACTATTCCTCGTGGCCAGCGCGACCAGCTCACTGCCAGGATTCAGGTAGACCCGGTCATCAAGGCACCATTAACTAAAGGCCAGGCACTCGGAACCCTGACCTTAATGCTAGACGGGGAAATTCTGGTTGAAAGGCCGGTACTAGCCCTCAATGCTGTTGCCGAAGCGGGCTTTTTGGGGCGGATCTGGGACGAGGTGAGGCTTTTTTTTACGGAATTGATTTCCGGTGATACTTCAGCTGTATAGCCCATGAAGGATAAGCCACCGAAAATCGAATTCCCTTGCGACTACCCCATTAAAATTATTGGTGAAGCTTCGCCTGATTATACAAATGAGGTGCTGAGTATAGTGAATCGCTATGACGCCAAGTGTACTTTGGCTAACTCCATGTTGCGGCCCAGTCGAAACGGCAAGTATGAATCTTTAACGATTAAGTTCTGGGCACTCAACGAACAACAGATAGCCTCGATGTTTGCTGAATTAAAGCAGGTGAAAGCCGTGCGTATGGTTTTGTAGGTTATGCCAGGGAAAGCAGGAAGGTCTGATCTGGCTGTGATTCGTGATCTCAATCGAGTTGATTATGCCGATACGCTGGTAAGGCAAAAGAATTATACTCAGCGGCGGATAAAAACCAGTATGGATGAGTTCTGGTTGCTGGAACATGATCCAGTATTCTCGCTGGGACAGAACAGTAAGTCAGAACATGTCCTGACAGTCGGAGATATTCCCCTGATTCAATCTGATCGTGGCGGTCAAGTGACGTATCATGGACCGGGTCAACTGGTCGTTTATCTTCTGCTTGATTTGAAAAGAAAAGGGCTTGGTATTCGCCAGGTGGTAGATGGTATGGAGTTGGCAGTGATTGAGCTGTTAGCATCCTACGGCTTGTCTGCTGAGGCGAAAAGATCGGCTCCTGGGGTTTACGTCGATGATGCTAAGATCTGCTCCCTGGGGCTTAGAGTGAGTCGTAGTTGTACTTATCATGGCCTGAGTTTGAATGTTAAAATGGATCTGGAACCGTATTCGCGTATTAATCCGTGCGGCTTTCCAGGATTAACAATGGTTGATTTATTTGCTTTGGGAGCCGAGGTTGATATGACAGAAATAAAACAGGATCTGGTAATGTTGCTGCTGCAACGGTTTGATTATCAGTATCAGACTCCAGCGGGTTGGGTTCATGGATTCTAGAAAGAGGAATCGGCTGATCCAGGGAGAAAAGCTTCGAGGTGCAGATAAGCTCCGTAGAATACCGGTAAAAGTAGTACCATCGACAGTCGTGAAGCGAAAACCTGATTGGCTGCGTATCAGGATCAGTGCTGATCCGAAAGTTGCCAGAATCAAGGAGATACTGCGCAAGCGTAAGCTGGCGTCTGTGTGTGAAGAGGCCAGCTGCCCAAATCTGTCCGAATGTTTCGCTCATGGTACGGCGACGTTCATGATAATGGGAGAAATCTGTACCAGGAGATGTCCTTTCTGTGATGTCGCCCACGGTAAACCTAACCCGCTTGACCCGGCTGAGCCGCAGCAGCTTGCAGAGGCAGTTGAGGAGATGAAGTTGAGTTATGTGGTGGTGACCTCGGTCGATAGAGACGATTTAAAGGATAGTGGTGCGGCACACTTTGCCGACTGTATCAGAGCCGTTCGTGAATTGAACCCGAATACGGAGATTGAGGTACTGGTCCCGGATTTTCGCGGTCGAATGGACATCGCCTTAAATATTCTGCAGCAGACACCTCCGCATGTGTTTAACCACAATCTTGAAACAGTGCCCCGACTTTACAAGCAGGCTCGTCCAGGAGCTGATTATGCCTGGTCATTGGAGCTTCTCAAGCAGTATAAGCAGTTGCAACCCAAGGTCATCACCAAGTCGGGCCTGATGCTGGGTCTGGGTGAGGAGATGTCTGAGGTCGAGGAGGTAATGGCTGATTTAAGAGAGCACAGTGTTGATATGCTCACACTGGGTCAATATCTGCAGCCGAGCAAGGATCATCTCGCGGTTGCAAGATTCGTACACCCTGATGAGTTTTCGCAACTGGGTCAAATGGCTAGAAAAATGGGTTTTTCTAAAGTTGCCAGTGGTCCTCTGGTGAGGTCATCCTATCATGCTGATTTGCAGGCCAAGGGCGATTTATACTAGCGAGGCCAGGGCCAGTTAAGTTGATGTTGAGACCAGTTCGTTAGGGCGACTTAGTTTGCGCCGCCGCAGGCAGGGCAGTCGGTTCGTCTGGTTACGCGAAACCGTTGCCACTGGCTACTGGCTGCATCGAAGATCAGCAGGGTTCCTGTTACCGGTTCGCCGAAACTCAACAACACCTTCAGCGTTTCCATGGCCTGCATGCTGCCGATGATGCCGACCAGGGGTGCAGCTACACCGGTGGTAGCGCAATTCAGGTCCAATTCCTCGGTATTTTGATAAAGGCAGGCATAGCAGGGGGCGTTGTCTATGTTCGGGTCGTAGACCATGATTTGACCCTCCAGGCGAATGGCAGCCCCGGAAATGAGGGCGACCTGGTGCGTTACACAAGCTTGGTTTATTTTAAGGCGAATGGCGAAGTTATCAGTACAATCAACGACTGCATCGACGCCACGGATCAAAGTATCAATTTCTGCATCGGAGAGTTTTTCAGGGTAAGTGTCAACTTGGGTTCCTGGGTTAAGATCGGCCAATCTGGTTGCTGCCGAGGAAACCTTGGTGTTACCTAATTGACTGGTGTCATGGATAATCTGCCTTTGCAGGTTGCTGAGATCTACTGAGTCGAAATCAACTAGAGAAAGTCTGCCAATACCAGAACTGGCAAGATATAGGGCAACAGGGCTGCCCAGGCCACCCATACCGATAATGGCGACATGTGCAGCTAGCAGTTTTTCCTGACCTGATAGATCGATTTCAGGGAGGAGGATATGCCGGCTGTATCTTAGTAATTCGCTGTCTTCCAATATTTTATTTCCTGTATCCAATCATCGCCCGGGGCTGGCCACTGAGATCGTTAAATTTTTCTGTCCTGAAGCCCGCAGTTTTCATCAGTCGCTCGACTTCGGGTTGCTGGGTATAACCATGTTCCAGGAGCAGGCAACCGTCGATGGTGAGCACTTGCTCTGCCTGCCCGATAATTTTGCTCAGATCGCGCAGGCCATTATCTGCAGACACTAACGCATTTCTGGGTTCAAATCGAAGGTTGGCCAAAGCCGGGTCATTGCTGGCAATGTATGGTGGGTTTGCAACCACTAAGTCAATGCAGGCGTTATCTATACAGTCGAGCCAGTTTGCCTGTAGAAACATGATTGATGTATCTGCCGGGGTATTCTGCTGTGCCATGTTGAGGGATGTTGCGCTGAGGTCAGTTGCCAGCACGTGCCAGTCGCAACGGGTTTGTTTGAGGGTGACGGCCAGTGCACCCGAGCCGGTGCCCAGATCCATTATGGTTCTTGGCTTATGGTCGAATCGATCCAGTATGATGTCAATTAAGAGCTCTGTATCGGGTCTAGGTATAAGCGTGTGCTTGTCGACCAGGAAATTATGACCCCAAAACTCTTGGTAGCCGAGTATATAGGCGATCGGTTCGCCTTCTTGTCTTCTTTTCAAAAGGCTGCAGAACTGCTTAGACTGTTTAGATGTCAGTTTTTCATCGTCTTGGGCAATCAACTGGGCACGATTCTTCCCAAGGCAAAGGCACAGTAATAGCTCACAGTCAATCCGCGCTGAGTCGGAAGCTGGCAGTAACTGCCGACTTGAACCAATGATCGTCGCTATGGACTCAGGCATTGGCCTCATGATCCAGTCCCAGTGCATTCAACTGATCTGCCTGGTACTCCTGCAAGAGTTGGTCAATAACACTGTTTAATTCCCCTGCCATTATTTGGGTAAGACGATATAGAGTTAGGTTGATGCGATGATCGGTGACTCTGCCATCAGGGAAGTTATAAGTCCTGATTTTCTCGGAGCGGTCTCCGCTACCGACTTGAAGTTTCCTTCTTTCGGCTTGCTCCTGGAATTGTTCTGACTGGGCTTTGTCGAGTAATCTTGCCTGCAGCAGGCTCATCGCCCTGGCCTTGTTTTTGTGCTGGGATCTTTCATCCTGGCATTCGACCACCAGACCACTCGGGATATGAGTCAGCCGAACGGCCGAGTCTGTCTTATTGACATGTTGACCGCCAGCGCCACTGGCCCGATAGGTATCGACGCGAAGATCATTTTTATCTATTTCGATGGCGTCAACTTCGTTGATTTCGGGCAGCACGGCCACAGTGCAGGCCGATGTGTGAATTCTACCCTGGGACTCGGTCTGAGGCACCCGTTGCACTCGATGAGCCCCTGATTCGAATTTTAGCGTACCGTAAACCTGCTTGCCCTCAATCCGCGCTATGACTTCTTTAAATCCACCATGGTCTCCTTCCCGCTCGTTAAGGATTTCAACTCGCCATTTCATGCTTTCTGCAAAGCGCAGGTACATCTTCAGTAGATCGCCAGCAAAAATAGCAGCCTCATCACCACCCGTGCCTGCTCTGATTTCCAGAAAGATATTATTGCCGTCATTGGGGTCCTGGGGCAGCAGATGGATTTGAAGGGCATGGTCAAGGTTGTTCAGTTGAGGTTCCAACTCTGCCAGTTCTTCCTGGGCCATCTGCTTGATATCAACATCGTCATCTTTCAGCAGAATTTTTGTTTCGGTTATTAATAGTTCGGTTTTCTGATAATTCTGGTAGCTCTGTACGACAGATTCAATTTCAGCGTATTCTTTTGAGTAGGCTCTGAACAGGTTCTGGTTTGCGATGGTAGCGGAATCACTTAACAGGGCCGCTAATTCTTCGAAGCGTTCGGCTACCTGGTTTAATTTTTCTCGAAGAGAGGCTTTCATGACTCGTCACCGCCTGGCAGGTTGAACAGTTTTGTAATGGCAGCGACTAATTCTAGTTCACCCTCTGCGGCCGCTTTTTTGATCTCGATACTGGGTCCGTGAGTCAATTTCTGAGTGAACTGATTTGCAAATCGCGTCAGTACTTTATCCGCGGGGTCACCTGCCTGCAGTCGTGATGTTGCTTTTTCGAGCTCACTGTTTTTCAGAAGGTCTATCTGCTGGCGAAAGGAAACCAGTGTATCAACCACATTTCTACTACGTTGCCCGGTAAGAAACTGGTTCAGTGAGGCTTGTACTACGCTTTCTGCTTGTTCCGCTGCGGCCAGTCTATGGGCTAAATTTTCATTAATCATTATTTGCAGGTCGTCAAGACTGTACAGGTAGGCATCTCTTAACGTCGCGACTGTGGCATCAATGTCTCTTGGCACCGCCAGGTCTACCATGAATATGGGTTTGTGTTTACGGCGCATCAACGCATCATCAATGGTATCCCGAGTGATCAATGGCTGGCTGCTGGCAGTAGCAGTAATGATGATATCCGTATCAACGATCTGTTCGGGCAGCATGTCAAGTTCAATGATTTGTGCGCTTATCTGGTCTGCCAGCGGCTTTGCATGGTCCAGGGTTCGATTAGCAATGGTTATGTTCTTAACCCCTGCCTCAATGAGGTGTTTGGCAGATAGTTCGATCATTTCGTTAACGCCGATCAGCAAGGCATTGCAACGGGATATATCAGTAAATAGTCGTTTAGCTAGATTGACGGCAGTTGAGGGGGCAGAAATAACATGCCGTCCAATACTGGTTTCAGTTCTTACTTTTTTTGCTGTTCGGAATGTCGCCTGGGCTATCTGCTGCAGATGCCCCCCCAAGGTGGAGGCGGTCTCCGATTCGGCAAATGCGGCTTTTACCTGCCCGAGGATCTGGGGTTCACCCAGCACCATGGAGTCGAGTCCTGAGGCAACCCGCATAAGGTGGTGTACAGCTTCCTCATTCAAAAAATGGTAATCGCTACCGATCAGTACCTGGGTTTCCAGGCCGTGGTATTTGGCTAACCAGTCCCTGATTTCTCCTGGTTCAATTGATGCCCCGGAGGCGATTACTTCGGTTCTATTGCAGGTTGACAGGATAGCCACCTCATCGAGGTTTAGTTCCGTCTTTAAATTGGTCAGGGCTACTCCGATATGCTCTGGTCCGAAGGCGACCTTCTCTCTTAGCGCAATTGGCGCGCTCTGATGATTAATGCCCAATAAGGTCAGGTTCATGAGTTGGTTGAGCATCACCCGCCTGTCTTGGGTGACTTTCGGTCCTCGTAAAATTAGAATAGTTAGAAATTTACTGAGGTCTTGGCCTCGATTTAGCGTATTGTACGTTGGTTCACAAGGAAATACAGATAATCCTGCGAAGGCATTTAAAGATCATGAACGTTAAACCACTTTGCCACTATTCTAATTTAATACTTGGCACTCTTCTTTTACTAGCTGTGTCAGGCTGCGCCTTTAATGCCACTGTACCGGTTGAGGATCAGGCAGTGGTGCTGGAGGGTCTGGATAGAGAACCTGAAGTTAATGAGGCTGAGGAAGTGATTGAAGTGCAGTATCCTGTGCGTGCATTCACTCAACAAGGCTTGTATGAATTGCTGGTAGCGGAAATCGCCGGATACCGTGGGCAGTATCAGTTTGCTTTGAGTAAATACCTTGAGCAAGCCGAGGCGACCCAGGATGCGGGCGTGGCTGCTAGAACCACGCGACTGGCTAATTATCTCAAAGATAATAGAAGTATTTTGCAAGCCTCGAGCATATGGGTCCAGGCTGATCCGGATAATCTGGAAGCTAGACATTACCTTGTAGACCAACTAATTCGCCAGCGGGACTATGTTCAGGCGATGTCTCATATGCAGGAAATCAAACGTTTGGGAGGCGAAGCACGGTTTGATATTTTTGCCTATCGGGTCGCAGGCATGGATATACAAGATCGGCGTAATCTTCTCGCCAGTGTAGTCGAGATGCTGAAGAGCTACCCAGAAGAAAGGCATCTACAGTTCACCCAGGCAGCCTTGCTGGAACAGCTCGGTGAACGCGAAAGCGCCATGCAAATCGTTGAACTGCTGCTGGCCGATGAGGCTCACGTTAATCTGGTTATTTTGAAGGTAAATTTTTTAAGGGGGCTAGGCCAAAACGCAGGCATAATTGCTTTTCTCGAAACCCAGATTGAGGCTGGGCTCGATTCGAGGAGGCTGCGGGTTATGTATGCGCGGCAACTCTTTGATGCAGATCGGCGTCAGGACGCTAAGCTGCAGTACCAGGTGCTACTAAGTGATGATCCTGAGGATGACGAGGTTGTATTTGCGCTGGCCCTCTTGGCGATGAGCGAGGAGGACGACTCCACCGCTCGAAGGTATTTGAACCGAATGATTCGTCTTAATACCCGAAAAGATGAAGCCTATTATTACTTGGGCTCTCTGGCTGAAAAGGATGGAAATACTATCCTGGCTATTCGGGAATATGGCAAGGTTAAACGGGGCTACAATTTTGTATCGGCACAGGCGCGTATCGCTGGTTTGATATCGGGTCAGGAAGGTCTGGCCGAGGCAAGAACTTTTCTGGGGCAAAGCAGGATGGCCAACCCCAGTGCTAGAGGCCAACTCGTGCTTTTGGAGGCCCAGTTGTTGTCTGAAGCCAAGGCCGAGGAAGCATTGTTTGGGTTTCTTGATGGTCAGTTGGAGCGTGACCCGGATAACCTTGGTTTACTTTACTTCAGAGCGATGAGTGGGCAGAAGTTCGGTAGTCTGGACATTCTGGAAAGAGATTTACAGCGAGTCATAGAATTGGATCCGGGCAATGCTGACGCATTGAATGCGCTTGGCTATACCCTGGCAGATCAGACTGAACGTCATAAAGAAGCTTACGTTTTGATCGAAAGAGCGCTAACAATCAAACCTGAAGAAGCCGCTTTTCTTGACTCCATGGGTTGGGTGCTATATCGACTGGACCGGTTGTCGGAGGCCATAGAGTACCTGCAGCGCGCTTACCATTTGTTTCCCAATGATGAGGTTGCAGCTCATTTAGGAGAGGTGCTGTGGAAGGATGGACAACGCTTCAGGGCTAAGAGAATCTGGAAGGAAGCACTAAAATCGGCTCCTGAAAGTCCGTTTCTGATCGACATCCTCAAAAGAATTAACGAGAAATAGACTTGAGGTGGTTTGTTGTTTCGCCGTTGGTCTGTCTACTGGCAATTGGCTGCCAGAGCATTGTACCAACACCAAATTCAAATGAAAGCGCGCTGTTTGAGAGAATCAAGGGCAAAATTTCTATTTCCAGTCAGGCTTCTTCTTTGTCTTTTGATTGGACTCAGGAGGATGGTCTTCATCGTCTTCGGTTTTCTTCTTTTGGATTGTGGGTTGCTGATTTTGTTACCTTAGGGAATGAGCTCAGTATTCGGACTGCCGACGGTGAAAAGTGGGATCAGGCAGCAGCCGAGTTGTGGATGCAGTCGAACCTGGGCATTAATCTGCCATTTAAGTCAGTTGCTTTTTGGATTAGTGGCCGGCCAGACCCTGCTCATCCAAGTATCCGTGGTGATGAAGCTTTTACTCAGTTGGGTTGGCAGGTGAAAATTAATCGTCTGCATAAACAGGGTTATCCGCAGAAGCTGACCGTGGAAAACGCTGGGATCAAAGTTAAGATAGCGGTGAGCTCATGGCAGTAGAAGGTCGATATAATTTCCCGGCACCGGCTAAACTGAATCGTTTTCTGCATGTCCTGGGTCAGCGCGAAGATGGATACCACGAACTTCAGTCAGTATTTCAGTTAATCGGTTTGGAGGATTCCGTTGGCCTTCAGGTCGATTCACAATCGCCTAAAATCTCGTTACAGGAGCCGGAAGGGTTAACCTGTGGTGTAGAGAATCTGGCTTATCGTGCTGCTCGGGCATTGCAGGAATTTCGTGGATGCTCCCTTGGTGCCCGAATTCAATTACACAAGCATATTCCGGTTGGGGCAGGTTTAGGCGGCGGTAGTAGTGATGCTGCAACGGTGTTGGTTGGTTTGAATCAGTTATGGCAATTGGATTGTGACGAGCAGGAACTCTTGCAGTTGGGTCAGCAGTTGGGCTCTGATGTGCCTTTCTTTATTCATGGCAAAAATGCCTGGGTGACCGGTACAGGTAATGAACTTGTCGATATGAAGTTGCCAGAAACCTGGTTTTTATTGGTTTATCCAGGTGTTGAGGTATCGACTGGACAGGTTTTTCAACACGCAGATTTGACAAGGGATACCCCTGCGGTGACAATAGCGCGTTTTTCGGAAAGCACCGAGGGCTTGGATTCATTGAATAATGACCTGGAAAGGGTCGTATTCAGTCTTTTTCCTGAAGTACAAAGTGCAAAAAACTGGTTAAGCCAGTGGGGCACTGCTAAAATGTCCGGCTCAGGTAGCTGCCTGTTTTTAGATGTTGGCTCAGAACAAAACGGCCAAACCCTATTACGGCAAGTTCCGGAAAATTGGACCGGGTATTTAATACCTTCGTTAAGCTCCAGTAGTTTGCATGGAGAATTGCAAAACTACCGAGTGCAAACGTGAATAAATGATATCTATTTAAGGGATTGGGGTGTCGCCAAGTTGGTAAGGCACAAGGTTTTGATCCTTGCATGCGGGGGTTCGAGTCCCTCCACCCCAGCCATTCTTACAATCCTAAATTGGGGACACTCGCGTGGCCGAGCTTAAGATCTTCACTGGAAATGCCCATGTTGCGTTGGCAGACAGGGTAGCGGATAGATTAAGAATTGATTTGGGGGAGGCTGATGTCGGCCGATTCAGTGATGGTGAGGTCAGTGTTGAGATAATTGAAAACGTTCGTGGTAAGGATGTTTTTATTGTCCAGCCGACTTGCGCACCAACGAATGATAATCTGATGGAACTGATTGTCATGGTGGATTGCATGCATAGAGCATCTGCTGCACGTATTACCGCTGTGATTCCTTATTTCGGTTACGCCAGGCAGGACCGTCGCGTCAGATCCTCAAGAGTGCCTATTACTGCCAAGGTCGTTGCAGATATGCTGACCAGTGCCGGGATTGACCGAGTGCTGACCATTGATCTGCATGCCGACCAGATTCAGGGGTTTTTTAATGTACCGGTGGATAATATCTATGCTACACCGGTGTTGCTACTGGACATAGAAAAACAGGTAGAAGCGGGGCTTTACGCTGACGTGATGATTGTTTCACCTGATGTCGGTGGCGTGGTAAGAGCCAGGGCTATGGCCAAGTTATTAAACGATGCGGATCTCGCCATTATTGATAAGCGAAGACCGGAAGCTAACCAGTCTGAGGTCATGCACATCATTGGAGATGTTGCGGGCCGAACCTGTGTTCTGGTAGACGATATGGTTGATACAGCAGGGACCTTGTGTGCTGCAGCAGAAGCGCTGAAAAGAGAAGGTGCTACCAAGGTTATTGCCTATTGTACTCACCCGGTACTTTCGGGACGTGCACTGGAGAATTTAAGCGGTTCGTCTCTGGATGAATTAGTTGTCACTGATACTATTCCTTTGTCTGATGCGGCCTGTGCTGTACCGGGTATCAGGCAGCTTAGTGTCGCGGATGAACTAGCAGAATCCATTCGTCGAATCAGTAACGAAGAATCATTAAGTGCTTTGTTTGCCAAGCGCATTCAGCCGGCACTTTTTTAAAGCCCAATCTGGGCATCACAATAGCAGGGCGTGGTCGCAGCGTTCTGTCAATTTAAGGAGCTAACTATGGCCGCTGACTTCGAGTTAAGTGCCGAGCTGAGAACAGACATGGGGAAAGGTGCGAGCCGCCGCCTGCGTCGTAAGGCTGATCACATCCCTGCCGTGATATACGGGGCAGGAAGAGAACCACAACCGTTGACCCTGGCGCACAAAGATCTTGCCAAGGCGTGTGAAAACGAGGCTTTCTTTTCGCATGTTTTAACATTGACGATTGATGGTGAAAAGCAGTCTGCCATTATTAAGGACTTGCAGCGTCATCCTGCAAAGCCTCGAATTATGCATGCCGACTTTTTACGGGTGCAGATGGATCAACTGATCTCTGTTGACGTGCCCTTGCATTTCCTTAACGAAGATTTGTGCGTGGGTGTGAAAATTGGCGGTGGCCAGATCTCTCATAATATGACCCAGGTTGAAATCAGCTGTCTGCCAGGTGTGCTTCCGGAATATATCGAAGTAGATTTGGCTGAACTTGAGTTAGGGCAAGCAGTTCACATGAGTGAGATAACTCTCCCAGAAGGCGTCACTATTCCTGCCTTGAGTCACGGTGCTGATTACGATCAACTGGTGGCCTCGGTCAACATTAACAAGCGTGCTGAGGCAGACGACGCCGATGTCGCTGGCGAAGAGGACGGTGAGGCTGAGACAGATAGTGGGACAGAAGACGAAGGCGAAGAATAGATCCGCACGGGTTGAGTAACTATCTATGAGCCTAACGCTCATCGTCGGTCTGGGTAATCCAGGTGCGCAGTATTCAGGTACCCGCCATAATGCGGGTATCTGGTTTGTGGAAATGCTTGCCAGAAAAGTAGGTGTTTCCTTCAAAGAGGAAAAGAAATTCTTTGGCAGGCAAGCCATTGGCCACTTGGATGGCGCCGAATTCCGGCTGTTTATACCCAATACCTTTATGAACGAAAGTGGTAAGGCGGTTGGTGCGCTGTGCCATTTTTTTAAAATCCCGGCTGCATCGGTTTTAGTTGCTCATGATGAACTGGATCTTCCCGCTGGTACTGTTCGTTTAAAGCAGGGTGGAGGATTAGCCGGGCATAATGGTTTAAAGGATATTGCTCGCCATCTCGCCGGTGATCAATCCTTCCAGAGGTTACGTATTGGAATTGGCCATCCGGGAAACAAAAAACAGGTGACACCACATGTGCTCAGCAAACCCGCTGCTACTGAGAGAGCGTCCGTTGATGGCGCCCTCGCGGAGGTTTTGGACGTTGTTCCAGCCTTATTGGTAGGTCGTTGGGAAGAAGCACTTAAAAGGCTGCACACAGCTGCGACACCAGAACGGAAAGCACCCGCATCTAAAGCTTCGGAGTAAATATGGGATTTAAGTGTGGAATTGTGGGTCTTCCGAATGTGGGTAAGTCGACCTTGTTTAATGCCCTTACTCAGGCCGGAATCGCAGCGGAAAATTTCCCGTTTTGTACGATTGAACCCAACTCAGGGATCGTTCCCATGCCTGATCCACGTTTGGATGCACTGGCTGCTATTGTCAGTCCACAGCGGGTTGTTCCAACGACGATGGAATTTGTTGATATCGCTGGACTGGTTGAGGGGGCTTCAAAAGGGGAAGGCCTGGGTAATCAATTTCTAGCAAACATTCGAGAAACAGATGCAATTGCACACGTTGTTCGTTGTTTCGAAGATGACAATGTGGTTCATGTTGAAGATTCAATTGATCCTGCCAGGGATATTGAGATTATTAATACCGAACTACAGTTAGCGGATCTTGAGACTATCGAAAAAGCGATAATCAGAGTTCAGCGTATCGCCAAAAGTGGCAATAAAGAGGCTGCTATCGAGTTGCAGGTTTTTGAAGCCATGCAGGAACATATTGATAAGGGGCTGCCTGCTCGGACACTTAAACTGAACCCGGAAGATGCAGTGCTTTTAAAAACGCTCCACTTGTTAACCATGAAACAGGTGCTTTACATTGCCAATGTTGACGATTCGGAGGTACAGGATAACCCCATGCTGGCAGTCGTACAGCGCATTGCCGATGAAGAGGGTGCTCAGGTAGTGACTATCTGTAATAAGTTAGAAGCTGAAATAGCCGAGTTGCAGGACGATGAGAAGCTGGAGTTCCTGCAGGAACTTGGCATGAATGAACCTGGTCTTGATAGGGTTATACGAGCTGGGTATTTGTTATTAGGTCTTCAGACTTATTTTACCGCCGGAGAGAAAGAGGTCAGGGCATGGACAGTACAGCAGCAGGCGCCAGCGCCAAAGGCCGCGGCAGTTATACATACTGATTTTGAACGGGGATTTATTCGTGCAGAAGTAGTCGGTTTTGATGATTTTATCAGCAGTGAAGGCGAAGCGGGTGCCAAGCAGGCGGGGAAATGGCGTCTGGAAGGCAAAGATTATCTGGTGCAGGATGGCGATGTCATTCATTTTCGCTTTAACGTCTAAAACCTGGCATTTAGTAACCAGGCATTGCGTCTGTTTTGAGCCAGTGTTGAGTCATCGCGAGTAGAATTTGATTCCGGGCAGAACCTAACCAGCTCTTGTATGATGTTTCGGTACTCAACCGATTCTCCTGTGATACAACTAATTCAGCCGCAAATAACGAAGTATTGTCTTGGTAGTCGACTACTCATCAAATTAAGCCAGACTCAGGTCCAAGCATTTAGCCGTAAAGCAGTGGCAACTAACCCGCGCATTAACCAACCAGCTGTAAATTTCTGGACATGAATTTCCATGTGCTTTATTGTTTTTGGATGCTGTTAGTAACCGTATAGGAGAAATGGCTATGGTTAACAAGGTAGCTTCATTGTTCTTAGGGTGTTTACTTGCTGGGTTGATACCGGTCAGTACTTATAGCCAGGATGTTGCTTCGGCATTGGCCGATGATCCTAATAAGCAACTGGTTGAAAGCACTTGTATTACCTGCCATCGACTCAGCATGATTACACGCAGTTCTGGATATACAGACGAAGGATGGAAGGAGCTGATCAGTACCATGATTGACCTCTCAGACATGCCTGATCTGCAGGTTGACGTGATAGCTTATTTATCGAAGCATTACCCGCCCAGTGCAAACCGGGCGTCAACGCTGGTGCCTGGCACATTTGAGATTGAGTTTAAGGAATGGCAGGTTCCAACCCTTGGGCAGCGTTCGCGAGATCCTGCTGAAGCACCTGATGGTTCTATCTGGTGGGTTGGGCAATCGGGTAATTTGATGGGTCGTATTGATCCCGCCAGCGGCGAGATGAAAGAGTATCCGCTACCGGACAATGCCATGCCACATAGTGTCACCCTGGATGCAGACGGCAACCCCTGGTATACCGGAAACAAGAACGGCTCTGTGGGTAAGCTTGATCTATCGACAGAAGAGATTGTTGTTTACAAGATGCCAGATCCAGCGGCCAGAGATCCCCATACTGCTGTTTTTGATGCTCAAGGCATACTGTGGTTTACGCTCCAGCAGAGCAATATGATTGGCCGGCTTGACCCTGACACAGGTGATATAAAGCTGGTAACAGCACCGACACCAAGGTCAAGGCCTTACGGGATCAAGGTTGATGCCGAGGGTGCATTATGGGTCGCCTGCAATGGTAGCAATTGCCTGATTAAGGTCGACCCTCAAACCATGGGTTTAACTGAATACAAACTACCCATACCTGAGACGACGGTTCGGCGCCTTGATATCGCCAGCAACGGGTTAATCTGGTACGTTAATTCGTCCCAAGGCAGGCTGGGGCGTTTCAATCCAGCTAACGGTGAGATCAAGGAATGGCCTTCACCCAGTGGGCCGCGCTCGCATCCCTACGCCCTCGCAGTAGTAGATGATATTGTCTGGTATAACGAATCGGGTGTACGGCCGGACCCATTAGTGCGTTTTGACCCAGAGACTGAGACTTTCCAGAGCTGGGCCATTCCTTCGGGTAATGTCTTTGCTGGCATCGTCAGGCACATGCGAGCCACCAGCGACGGCGATCTGCTCATCCACCAGACCAGCACGAATCGGATTCTATTGGTCAGGTTAGGGCAATCACTTTGAGTCTTTGATCATAGGTTGATGAGTAAATTCGCTAGCATGCGAGCAATTGTTTTAGCGGCCTGACTAACCAGGTATTCTACCGAGAGAAACCAATAGTGGTATTGCCTTAAATTGTAATACCTGCCGGCGGCAGCCGGTTTTATCTTGGTTGAGCTGATCCGGGTAGTGAGCGTTTGGAGTAATCAGTAAGGCATGGCATGATCGAGGTCCAGGCAATGGTGAGAGAGACTATGAAATTTCGTGCGTTGAGTTTGGTCATGCTGTTACTGAGTGTTGCATCTCACGCTGGCTTAACTAGTGCCAGCAATGGGAATGGCTCCAGCCAGATCAATAGTTCAGATCTTGATGCAGATGTTGTCTTCCGTGGTGAGCACATCATTACTTTGAGCGACATAGATTCAGTAGTGAATTTGGTTGCTGTGAAGGCTGACAAGATTGTCTTCGTCGGTGACGCCGAGCAATGGCAGGGCAGAGTTGGCAAGACCGTAGAGTTAGGTGAAAGCGCTTTGCTGCCGGGTTTTATTGATGCCCATGGGCACATTTCTTTTTATGCAAGCGTTGCTGGTATGGCTAACGTGGCTTCACCGCCGGTCGGCCCGGCTGAAAATATGGCGGGCCTGCGCCAGGTACTTAAGACTTATATACAAACCAGAGAACTGGCCGAGGATGCATGGATAGTAGGCTTAGGGTACGACGATTCTCTACTGGAAGAGGGCCGCCACCCTACTATAGAGGATCTTGACCAGGTCTCTGCGACACACCCCATTTTGTTGATGCATGTATCCGGCCATCTGGCGGCAGTTAATTCCCGTGCGCTGCAGATTGCTGGTATTAATGAGGCATCGGAAAACCCACCCGGTGGGGTGATCAGGCGATTCCCGGATAGCCAGAGGCCCAATGGGGTACTCGAGGAATCAGCGACTTATGCAGTGCATCGCTTTCAGGTGCCTAGCGAGAACCCGCTGGATGATTTACATAGAGGTCTTCAGGAGTATGCCAGTTACGGGATTACCACTGCCCAGGATGGCGGTACCTCTGCCGCTTCCATTGGCATGTTTGAAGCTGCCAGCCAGGCTAAACCCTTCCCTATCGATGTGGTTGCGTTCCGTCGGGTTCAGGAAAAAGACCTGCTTGACCCGAGTTTGAAAGAAATCCATAGCAGAGACTATATCAATGGCTTCAGAGTCGGCGGTATTAAAATGATCCTGGATGGGTCGCCTCAGGGTAAAACTGCCTATCTTAGTGAGCCCTATGAGGTCCCACCGCAAGGCAAAGCTGCGGATTATAGAGGTTATCCGATTATGCCGGCGACGGCTATTGATGCGCTTTTTGCAAAATTTGTTGCTGCTGGAACGCCGATACTGGCGCACGCTAATGGTGATGCTGCTGCTGACCTTTTCCTCAATGCGTTAGAACAGGGTCTTGATTTGGATCACCTGCCAGATCATCGAACGGTGATGATTCATGCGCAGACGGTGCGTGAAGACCAATTGGATCGGTTTGCCATGATGAAGGTGATTCCTTCCTATTTTTCTGCGCATACGTTCTACTGGGGAGATTGGCACCGTGATTCGGTCCTGGGTCTGAGGCGGGCCAGTAGAATTAGCCCGACTGCGAGTAGCCTTAAAAAGGATATTTTGTTTACGGTTCATAATGATGCACCGGTAGTCCCGCCGGATATGCTGAGATTGGTGTGGGCAACAGCTAACCGACTGACCCGCAGTGGTCAGACGCTCGGTTCGGCTCAGAAAATATCAGTGTATGAAGCTTTAAAAGCCGTAACTATAAATGCTGCTTACCAGTATTTCGAAGAAAATAACAAAGGTAGTATTCAGGTGGGGAAACAAGCCGACCTGGTCATTTTGTCAAAAAACCCGTTAATGGTATCGCCATCGGATTTACTTAATATAGAAGTGGTAAGAACCATTGCCCGGGGGAAAACGGTTTACCTTGGCGAGAAGAATTAAACCAGACCGCTAGGCCAGGCCATTTAAGTAGGGGTAGAGGTAGAGATAAAGATAAAGATAGATTCAAGGGTCGCGGTAGAGGGGGTTTTCGGTTATCAGGAGCGGGTTGCTAAATTCGCTCGAAGTCACTTAGAACATTGCTTCAACTAAAAATTTAATCACCTAAAAAGGAGGCTTGTCATGCTGGAATATTTGGAAGTGAACATAAGCCTGCTGGCTGCAAGCTTGTCATCCGTTGTGTTTTTTAAAGCAGGTATTTTTGGTTTTGAAATACCGCTTATTGTTCTCTGGCTGGTAGTGGGTGCACTGTTTTTTACTGTCTACCTCAATTTTATCAACATCCGGGGTTTTCGCATTGCCGTCGGCTTGATTACCAAAAAGAAATCCGACCAGGATACAGCCAATGGCGAGATCTCTCATTTTCAGGCGCTGACAACGGCAGTTTCCGGGACTGTTGGTATTGGTAATATCGCTGGTGTAGCCATTGCCATTTCTCTTGGTGGTGCGGGTGCGGCGTTCTGGCTTGCCGTCGCTGGCTTTCTGGGGATGTCGACTAAATTCTGTGAATGTACGTTGGGCACCTTGTATCGCCGAACTCATTCAGACGGTACTATTGCTGGTGGTCCCATGTTCTATTTAAGGGAAGGGTTGGCTGAAATCGGTAGGCCCAGGCTTGGCAGGGTGATGGCCGGTTTTTATGCCGCGTGTCTGGTAGTCGGATGCTTTGGTATCGGTAATATGTTCCAGTCGAACCAGGCAGCGGTGATTTTGACAGGTCAACTTGGCGACCTGAACTTCCAGTACTCTAATGTTGCTATTGGGCTCTTGCTGGCGTTTGCAACCGGCCTTGTCATTATAGGGGGTTTGAAAAGTATCGCTGCGGTTACGTCCCGTTTGGTGCCGCTGATGTTGCTGATCTATCTGCTCATGGTTGTAGTAGTGCTGGGTCTGAACATAGAGCTGTTGGATGATGCGTTCAAGCTGATTGTATCCGAAGCCTTTACCGCCTCAGGCGTCAAGGGCGGTGTCGTAGGTGCGATTATAATTGGCTTTCAACGAGCTGTGTTTTCCAATGAAGCCGGTCTTGGATCAGCTGCTATCGCCCATGCTGCCGCCAAGACCGATCAACCAGTGAGTCAAGGTATGGTGGCGTTGCTGGAGCCTTTTATCGACTCAGTCGTGGTTTGTACGCTGACCTCATTGGTAATCGTTATATTAGTCATACTGCCCGGAGAGGCGACTAGTGGTTTAAGCGGTATTGAAATGTCGTCGCGAGCTTTCGACACCGCGATTCCGGGCTCCTCGATGTTACTGAGTATTATTGCAACGCTGTTTGCGTTTTCGACCATGCTGGCCTGGTCTTATTACGGCTTAATTGCCTTAGAGTACCTGCTTGGGCGGTCGGAGATTTCAGGGCTTATATTTAAGTTAACGTTTTTGGTTTTTATTGTGATTGGCAGCACTGTCGATTTGAAGTCAGTGATCGAGATATCAGATGCGCTTGTTTTTCTGATTTCTATTCCTAATCTTGTCGGACTTTATCTGCTCGCGCCAAAGATAAAACAAGAACTTCACGCGTACCTGTCATCTCAAACTGATTGAGTCGAATTCGGAAGTGTGAAGCTAGGGCAAGAGGTTTTTGCTGCTGGTTACCTTGACATGATGGTGGTGACCAAGGAAAATTCGCAGCTTCTCACGGTATGGCTACGTAGCTCAGCTGGTTAGAGCACAGCATTCATAATGCTGGGGTCGGTGGTTCAAGTCCACCCGTAGCTACCAACTCGCTTTCTTCGCGAAGCGAAGAAAGTCGAGGCCGACAGCGTTTTCACCGAAGGTGAAAATCGCGAGAGGCGACTGCCTGAATTTCAGTTGTGCCCAAACCGTGCCCAATTCGCGCCCAAAAGTCAGACCTTCTTAAGCAACTCCCCAGGCTCAATCTCAAAGTAATCACACAAAGCACTGATCGTTT
>JABIZD010000205.1 GCA_018666555.1 Gammaproteobacteria bacterium | reverse complement strand
GGGTCCCAACACAGATCGAGCGCGTCAAGGGCTTTGTAGCCACCTCCACCGGTTTATATTTAGTCCATAGAGTTGGTAGCCGGTGCAGCATAGAACCAGTCGATTCTGAACAAAACCCTGGCCTGGTGTTTATTTATCCGCAGGCAGCAGCAGACCCTTTAACCATATTACAGCAGGATTGGGCCCCCTGGATGTCACTGTCAACCAGTCGCTCGAACAACCAGCCGTAAGGCTTACCTGAAACCCGCACAAACAATATTTGTAGCCCGACTGCGGCTACCGGGTTATCTGCCATACTTCAGAAGCTTGTATTTCCTGACGATTCAAGAAGACAGTGTAGTAGTCCCCATCCAGCCAGCTTTGGTATTGATTGGTCGCAAATGCGCTATCAGGACGCCCACTGTTTCCTCCTGCAATAACAAAACGAGCATGCTGGTGATCTGCCAGGTCAACCACCAGACGATAGGCTGGGCCATGATATACCCGGCAGCGGAGGTCACCATCAGCGCCAGCCGGCCCTTGACCTGTATGTACCGCCATTGCCAGAGTAAAAGGACTGCCACCGACTGGATCAGGACCAACCCTCAGATGGGCCCAAGACGATTGTTTACTCAGCCGATGGCTGAATTCAATCTGATGTAGATTACCCCAACACCACTTTCGATGATCACTACCAAGGGTGTTCCGCAAACCCAGTACTACTTGTTTCATCTTTTCGCAGATGACCCTGGCGAGGGTTTCCTTATGATCTAACCAGGGGCTAGCCGGTGCCATAAAATGGCTTATATCTAAACGGTTAAAACCAGGTGCTGCCACCGGTAGCTTCTTAACCAACGGATCGCCAAGCACATCGAACATGAATTCCCGAGGCCAGAACTGATCCATAAACGGGTAGAAAAAGCACGCGCCAGAAGAATCAACTGCAGCCCTGCAGTCCCAGTCACGAAGCTCTCGACAGGCCAACTGCACAGCTTCATCCGAACTTTGTTCCAGCACCGGCAGCAACTGCTGTAATAGGTTTGCCGCTCGGGTATCCAGTAAATCCAACTGCATTGCACAAAAATCGTCAACGCTGAACTTCTGTTTGGAATTTAATACAGCACGAATACGATCAGCGCGTGCACTATGAGCCGGGAAATTATGAATATAAAAATCTCCGGTCTCTTCCATGGTGTCATTATTAGCCGTATGCAGAAACTGCCGTTCCGGGTCCCTCTCCACGATCAAGTCCGCTGCGGCTGCCAGAGGAAACTGATAGTTTTCATCCCAGCCTGGCAATGGCACAGAACCGCTCACACCACTTCGTACCGGCAGCGTTGCTGCTATAAATCGATGCAGGTGACTTTCTCTGTCAACACAGATGATGTTATTCACCAGCGGACATATATCATCCTCAAACAGGAGTTCCCCGAACTGCTCAGAAGACTTAGCCATCGGCAGCAGCGCCAGCGCCCCAGCAGAACTAGGTACGTTCGCTAATGACCAACGCAGACTGGTTTGAAACAAGGGATCGATGGCCTCGGTCATGCCCAATTCACTCAACAGTGGTTCTAGCAAGACACCGTTACCTGTCTCTGAAACCGTAATGGACCTACCATCAGCATTTTTGATTTCAATGTTTTCGACACGATGACGCAATGGCACCCAGGAATCGCCATAGTAGCTGCTATCGCCGTTCATTTTTTCGATAAAAACGTCATAACTATCAACACAACCCGTCGTCAGGCCCCAGGCTACATCAGCGGTATAGCCCATCATAAAATAAGGCACGCCAGGAAAGGCAGCACCGAAAACTTCCCAGTTATCAACCTGCAGGTGCACATAAAAAAAAGTATTCGGTATTAAGTGCGGCTGGTGCGGATCGGTTGCCAGCAGCGGACCACCGGACAGAGAACGATCAGCCGACACGGCCCAGTTATTACTACCTGACAGATCCATCATACTGGCTTCTGGATAGACCAATTGAATCGTTCTCAGATCCAGTTTTTGCAAAGGATCAGCTAGCAACTCTATCAATTGTTCGTCTTGTGGAGAAAAATGCAGGACATTATTACGAAAGTAATCGACCCCATGCCGAGCCATCAGCTGTCCTATGACCAGTTTTTCGGTCCAGCTTTTGTGTTGAAACCAGGATGTAAAGCGATACCGTGCGGCAACATCCTCAGCTGTGAAATGGCGAGGTTCAGCTTGCGCATGAGCAAATTCATCTGGGACTTCTGTCAGCGTATCAACGTAGGCATTCAACCCTTCCAGGTAAGCTGAAACAACCCAGTCTCCTCGACTCTGAGGCAGGCCGGTAAGCCTTCCGGGTACGTTGCAGGCTCGCAGCAGCGCATCTTGCTGCACGAATCGCTCACCAAGCAGAGCCGCCGCCTCGCCATTGGCATAGGCGGAACTCAGGTGAATCTGCCACAGCCGTTCAAAGCCGGCCGCATAACCCATCCCCCGATAAGCGTCGGCCTGAGTGGAGGCAAACACATGCGGGATCCCTGTGTCATCCCAGACTATTTCAAACGGCGCATCAGCAGCCGAAATTCTATGTTTCATATTAAAATCACCACTTCGAGAAAAGGAGATAACCACCCAGGACTTGATTGCGTCCTTCTGACCAGCATAGGTCAAGTCACGCGTCTAACTCAACAACCTCTATTTAAATCGATAACAACTAAACTGCTTGTCTCTGTATAAACAGATTACCCTGATATACTTTGCAAGGCTTGCCAGACACTGTATGGCAAATAACCTGCGTTCTTAACCTTGAGTGTTGCCATGCTCGAAACAGCCTTGTTCAACCCTATCAAAGAATACCTGGAAAAACATGGCTACACCGTTAATGCTGAGGTGAAGGACTGTGATATTACGGCAGTACGCGGTGAAGAGCTGGTCATTATTGAACTCAAAACCAGTGCCAATATGCAATTGCTCATCCAGGCTACCAGCCGACAGCGTATTACCGATGCAGTCTACATTGCAGTGCCCACACCCCGCACAAGGAGTAAACACTGGCTTGGAATCCAGCGAGTGGTCAAGCAACTGGAACTGGGCCTTCTAACCGTCAACTTCTCTCCATCAGGACCAATCGTACAAAAACTGTTCGACCCAATACCTGCGCAAAGACGCAAATCATCGAAAAAACGCCAAGCCATTATAAAAGAAATAGCCGGCCGACAAATTGACGTCAATATTGGCGGCAGCAGCCAGGCAAAATTACTCACCGCCTACCGTCAAAACGCGTTATTAATTGCTGCTGGACTCGAACTCATTGGCGCATGTTCCGCCAAGAAACTCAGATCTCTTGGTACCGGCGAGAAAACCCTGAGTATTCTGAGCAACAATCATTACGGCTGGTTCCAGCGAATCGAACGGGGTATTTATGAATTAACCGAACTGGGGCAGGCAGAAATACAAGCCTTTCCTGATCTCTATGCTGGCAACAAAGCATTCATCACTACCAGAATATCGGAACTGACTATTGAGTCTAACAAAAATATCTGAATCTCTCTGACCTGCTCGGGCACGAACATCACCTGGAGGCCGATGCTGAGTATGATCATGGCCTGGCTCGATACCCCCATCTGGAGCCGACGGTCCTAGGGCAATTTTGACCTCCCCGTCAGAACCGGTATATCCTTTAAAATGGATCTGAAACTTTCCATTAAGCAGTTTGAGCAAGGAACCTGACTTATGACTGACAATTTATCGACCTCAATCTGTGATGAATACGGCATCACCTATCCCGTATTTGGTTTTGCGCACAGCATCAATGCCACCATCGCCATTACTAACGCCGGTGGCTTTGGCGTATTTGGTGGCACCCGATCCACCCCCGAAGAAATTGAACAGGCCATGGCGACTATTCGTGCTGCAGTTGGCGACAAACCATTTGGTATCGATCTGGTGATGCCACCTGGAATGCCGGATCAGGACAATAGGGATGCCATTGAAGCAGAAATCCCGGACCGACATCGACAATTCGTATCGGATATTATAGATAAATATCAAGTCCCCGCCGGCACTAAGCCAGGCATGCGATCTCGGTTCGTCAGGTCAAATGAAATGCTGGACCAGCAACTTGAAGCGGTCATGCAATCCGATGTTAATCTGTTTGCTTGCGGCATTGGCGCACCCCCTCGCGCTGTCGACCAGGCCAAGGCCAGAGGCAAGAAAACCTGTGCTCTGGTTGGCAGCCCGCATCACATGCAAAAACTGCTGCAGACAGGAATCGACCTAGTGGTAGCCCAGGGGTACGATGCCGGCGCCCATACCGGCAAGATCGGTACTTTTTCACTCATCCCCCAGATCGTTGAAGCGGCAGAGGGTCTACCCGTTCTTGCTGCTGGTGGTGTAGCCACCGGGCGACACATTGCAGCCTCTCTGATGCTGGGAGCAGTCGGAGTCTGGATTGGAACCGCTTGGCTGACAACTTTCGAGCATCAAGACCATTTGTCCACCCTAAATCAGCAAAAACTCCTCGAAGCTGGCCCTGAAGATACCGTCATATCCAGGGCAGACAGTGGCAAAACCCTACGCCAGATCAGATCCGCCTGGAGTATGGAGTGGGAAGCCGATAGCGCCCCCGCACCACTAAAGATGCCCTTTCAGGATATCCTGGTTGGCGACGTGCTGGGGGCAATTGATGAGCACAATGTCGATGCACTGGTTCATTCCCCGGCCGGGCAAGGCATCGGTTGGTTTAACGAGATCAGGTCCGTAGATGAGGTCATGCAGGATCTGGTTAACGAAGCAATAACAACGCTGTCCTGACCAGCCGACAAAACCCACGCATCCAGTGGCACGGGTATTGGCAGACGCGTCCCGACCCCGACCTGCACCAGGGCTTAAGAAAGCTAGTCTTGCATTGCTGAGATAACAGGGAAACTGTCGAAACGATGGATAACAAACTTGTCTGCCCGGGGCTTTATAAACAAAGTTGCAAGGACCTGTCGACCGTCGAGACTCCAATACCGGTGGCCGTGATTATTGAGCGTAACGGTTATCTGATTGACGCCACCCAGGAACAGCTCAGACGGCAAATGCACACTACTGCCGTAGAGCCTTTGATGCTTCTGGCCATTAACATAAAGGTGGCCGTGGCCAATGGTCATTCCGGAATCTTCGTCAAGGGCTAATGCCATCAGATCCTCTTGGGACAAATCAGGTGGCGGTGCGCCGAGAACAAAATGCTCGATCAACAACTGCAGATTGAAGCCATCGACGGTATCTTTCGACAGGCTGAGGCTCAGCTGCGGCTGTTTTGCATCGGCAGGTACTTCTATCGGTACGTGAGCATGATCTGGAAATAGCGCGGTGGCGGCATATGCAGCCTGACCCAATCCAGTTAGCAGGAGCCATGCCATACACAGCAGATTCCTGCACTTACCGGAGTTGTACTTCATTTCAAGCATCAATCATCTTCCCTACATAAGATTCAGCGGAGCGAAAGTTCCGCTTTGGGTGGTGGCCCTCCTGGTCCACCTGCAGCGCCACATGACGTCATGGCGTTGGCCGGCAAGTCACCGTAAAAGCGAGGCCCAAAGGTAAATGGGAATCTGGGCATTAACTTGTCGCCGTCAAGCACCAGCGTAATGTGGTAATGATAGCCGCGACCATCGTTATTATCATGGCCATTATGTTGGTCGAGTCTATAGCTGAGCGATGTCTGATCGGCCGAGTAATAATAGTCCTCCAAGTAATAGCCATCGGTAGCGGCCAGGGTATTACCAGATAGTGTGGATACACTAGCGCCAATATCTGGGCCATTTGTGACCGAATCAACCCCCTGAGCAAGGTCATAAGCATCGTTTAAAATGCAACTACGCTGCCCCGGAGTATCACAGCCACCCTGACTACTAGAAGCGCCATAATCACGCATTTCCCAGCCGCTTACAGCCAATACGCCAGCGCTTTCATAAGGGCCATAGAGCGCATATCCATCGGCGCCAAAACCATATATTGGCGAGTGGCCATCGCCTGCATCGCCGACTAAATCAGCTAGGCAGCGGGTATAGAAATGATGATGGTAATCACCCGTCGGCGGAGCATGTCCTCCGCAGATATCCACATCATACTGCTCTGCAATGGGCGCCAGATTGTACCAGACCCGATTTCCATAGGTCTGGCCATCACCCCAGTTATAGATACTGGTGCCATTAACCAGTAATCCCACAATGCCCATGCCAGTCTCACAATTACTCGATGTAGGCGCAGGCTCAACGGCCAGGTACTCCTGCTTGTTCTGGTCAGTTGGACAGGCAGGTCCTGGCGGCCAATAACCATCTCCACCGGTAGAGAGACAGTTGGCGGTACTGCTCCGGTAGCCGATATCCTCGCCGAATGCTACGGTCGAGCCTAAGACTGCCGTAGTAGCAGCACTGACAAAATCATTGCCCAGACGAGGCCTGGCGTTGAGTTCAGCAATGATTTCCTGAGTAATCTGTACATCATAATTAGGAATGCCGCTGGCCTCGACCAAGGCATATTCCCTGGCTGCAATGGTTTCCGGATTTACGGACTGAACATCCTCCAGCACACCCTGACCACTACTGGCAGATTCAAATATTTTAGATGAGCGCTGAGAGGTGTTCAGCAGCCAGTGAGCAAAGACTTCGGCAACAGCCTGGCTGACCGTAATCACTACCGTATCAACAACCGCGCTATTGACGCCATCATCCACGGAAACCTGAAAAACCAGGTCTTCAGTGGCGGCAACCTGCGGTGCGGTAAACTCAGCGCTGGCAGAAGCTGTACCTGACAGCGTCACCAGCGTCCCGGAAAGCTGGCTCCAGGTGATCACTGGCGTGGTTTCATCAGTCACATCCGCAACCAGCGACACCAGATCAGCTTCCGCAACTGATTGATCCACCCCGGCAGACACCTCGGGAGGATTATTTACCTCATCAGGGGTTAATGCTTCTAAATAGGCGGCAATATCTTCCGGGTCAGTTCGAGTCGCATCATCGGCAACGGCGCCATCGACCAGGCTTGTACCAGTAAAACCAAATAGATACCTGATTATCATCAGGCCATCTGTGAGCGCACCCGCTTCACCATTAAGATCAATATCCAGGTCACCAACCAAGCTATCAATTTTTATTGCGATCTCATCCGGATCAGTCAGGGTAGCAGCTTCGCCGATAGCATCTTGGGTCAGGGCAGCCCCTGTAAAACCGAATAGTCGCCTGATAATGAGTAATCCATCCGTCAACGCCGAGGCGATGCCGTCGCCATCTATATCGAGGATATCGGTAGCATCGTGTGTTTGCTCAGAAGAGCTTGCCGCAGAGACCTCGACAGTTAACGCTGGCACCGATGGCTCGGGCATCAAATCCTGGCCTTCAAACCAGCCAGCGGCCCTGTTGGTATAACCTGACGCCGACAGTACCGAAGAAGAGTTAACAGGGTTGTCCAGAGCATTTAAATCTAAATCAGGCAAGGAACTGATTCGGCTAACTCCAGAGTAGCCGGGATCATGCCTAGGCTCCGTTGGTATCATCTCCTGACTATTCATACCCTGTGTCCCAGGCAAGGCCGGGATGCTAATCTCATCTAGCTGCTCGTCACGGCTCAGCAATTGACCTGCCCCAAACGGGACTACCTGCTGGAAAACAGAGACTGAATCAAAAACCTGCTCATGAGTGTCCATTGGCTCAGCATATGTCTCGCAAACCAGCGCTAGAAGTATGCCAACACAAGCTGTATTGATGTTCAGAAGTTCTCCCATCGCCATAGAAACAGCGCCCTGCCGAATTTGGTTAACGGATTGCTATTTCGATCCATCATCACTTATTCCTGCCGAATAATGCCATTGTTCTGCCTCACCAAACCATCTTATACTGCCCCCTTCAATTTTGACCAGAACAGGACCAATTGAAACCGACTTGAACCTCAACAATGACTCCTGAAGCAGGCAGGCCGAGCCAGCAATTTAAGCCGGTGAAGAATAGCAAGTTTCAGCCAGGTACCATTTTTTCATCACAGCACCATCTAGCACCCAAATCTTGGTTGATTGCCCAAGACTCTCCTTGCAGGGTCAAAAAAAGGTCATGCCATTGTAAAAAAATATCTCATAGGTTATTCAGTCACCTTTTAATGGCCAACCCAACAAACTGATAATCTGAGATATTGATCATTGGCATACTAAGCCATACCTTACCGGAAAAAAACCATTGGAATACTCAACTCAGCAACCGATAATGGACCGCTACGACGGGTCAAAAACGCTATTCATCGGCACAGAACAGGTCAATTATTACAATGGAATCAATTACTTATTTCCACATTCTGCCGTTAGAGCAAGCGATCAACCCTATGCGGTTCCCAAAGGGCTTTGGGTGCAAATGCCTGCAGAGTTTGCCCTTGGGCGAGCCAGAAAGAGGACCGAGAAATTTCGGCAGGAAACAGAAACAGCTGCACCCATGGTCATTCACGCTGGTCAACTTCGCTACCAGGATTACCGGCTTAGCGGTGGCACAACAGATGCGCAGGCCACCTCTGGCGAAATGGAAACGCTAGAATATTTCCGGGCCATCGCCCAGGCAATCTAGGCTCGGCCGAATTGCCTGCCAGAAAAACACTTTAGGTTCAAGATGACAACCGGCTATGACAACATGTGAGGTACATCCTCTGATCCTCAAACATCATGACTACATCTGCGAACCGACCTTTGCTACAGTAGGGCTTTTTCTCTGGCCCGGCCGAGCCAATTTTAAAAAACGAGCAATAGCAGGAAAATAGCCCTGCCTTGAGACAGTCCATGCATACAATCTACTCTGAAGAAAGCGTAGCCAGCCAACAAGGCAAGACCGTTTTTATTACAGGAGCGAACACAGGCATCGGTTTTGAAACCGCCCGCATCTTCGCAGCCAGAGGTGCACGGGTACTGCTAGGTTGCCGGTCCAAGCCCAGGGCAACTCAGGCGATTGAAGATATCCAGACCATTTGCCCCAAAGCTGATTTAGCCTTTGTAAAATTAGACCTGGCCAACCTGAATTCTATCAAAGCAGCAGCAGAGGTCGTACAAGCTGAATCAAGCCTGGACTTGCTAATCAATAATGCTGCCATCATGGCCGTACCTCGAAGCCTCACCGAAGACGGATTTGAGAGCCAGTTCGGAGTGAACCATCTCGGCCACTTCGCCTTGACTGGACTGCTCATTGAAAAAATGCTGGCACAGCCCGGCGCTCGCGTAGTGACCGTCAGCAGCCTGGCGCACCGAACCGGAAAAATCAATTTCAGCGACCTCAACGGCACTGCGTCCTACTCCTCCATGTCACGGTACCAGATGAGCAAGGCTGCCAATCTATACTTTACCTTAGAGTTACAGCGACGCCTGAGCTTAGTCGATAGCGCCACCCTCTCAGTGGGTTGTCATCCAGGCATCGCAACCACCGAAATAGGCAGACATTTCCCGGCCTGGCTCCGCTTGATCACACCACTTGCAAATCCTTTTTTCAATAGCGCAGCACAGGGTGCACTGCCTATTCTCTATGCTGCCACCAGCCCAGAGGTCATAGGTATGGGCTACTACGGTCCTACCAAAAGAGGCGAAAGTGTCCACTCAGCTGGTAAAGCCAGGATCGCGGAACACATTCTGGATGAAACCACAGCTCGTCATTTATGGGAAAGATCCATAGCGCTAACGGGCATCAACTTCAACCTAAAATAGTAGCCACATCAGCCATTTCAATCTGATACGATGAGACAGCATGACGGAGAGTATAGATTTATGGGCAAAATGAAGTTCGGCGCTTTTCTCGCGCCCCACCACCCAATTGGCGAACATCCCATGTTGCAACTGCAGCGGGACCTAGACCTGGTTGAACAAGTAGATCGCTTGGGACTCGATGAATTTTGGTGTGGCGAGCATCATTCCACCGGCTGGGAAGTGATTGCTTCCCCGGAGATGTTCCTCGCTGCCGCGAGTCAACGTAGCCATCGGATCAAACTGGGCACCGGTGTCATCTCATTGCCTTACCACCACCCTTTCAATGTAGCTCAGCGAATCGTTCAGCTCGATCATATGACCGGCGGACGCGCAATCTTCGGATCCGGCCCGGGCGCACTACCGTCTGATGCTTATACCCTGGGTATCGACCCAATGACGCAACGCGATCGACAGGATGAAGCCCTGGGCGTCATTCGTCGACTATTAAATGGCGAAGATCGCTTTGACTACCAAAGTGACTGGTTCACTCTGCAAGATGCCAAACTACAACTACTCCCACTGCAAGAAGATCTGCCTTTTGCAGTGGCATCAAGTATCAGCCCCTCAGGTATGACGCTTGCCGGTAAACATCGCACCGGGGTGCTATCCATTGGCTCAATGTCCACCGCTGGCCTACAGGCACTACCCACACAGTGGAGCTTTGCAGAGGATTCAGCTGACTTACATGGTAATAAAGTAGACCGTGCTGACTGGCGTATTGTGATGTCATGGCATCTGGCGGAGACCCGAGAAGAAGCCAGGCAACAAGCGGGTCCCGGCCTGATGCGCTGGCATAACGACTATACTGTCGCCACACTACAGCGCCCAGGCGCACTCGCCTATCCAACACCGGAACTGGCTATTCAGGAAATGGCCACAGGAGAGCAGTCGGCAGCGGTGATTGGAACGCCAGATGATCTCATTCAGGCTATAAACAGAATGAGCGAAATAACAGGTGGTTTTGGCACCGTCATCGGCTTTGTTCACGATTGGGCTAATCCGGCAAATACGGCTAATAGCTGGGACCTCTTCGCTCGTTACGTAATACCCGAGGTCAATGGCCTGTTAGATAGCTTTCGAGAATCAGAAGCCTACGTTCAACAAAACAGAGCTGTTTTTGAAAGAGCGGGAGCCGCTGTTGTTGCTAAAATAATGGAGAACGATAAAGCCGCTGCGGCAATGCAGGAAGGGGTTACTGCCCAGGCTGCATTACAATCAGCCAACGCACCGGACCTATCTGAAGCAGCAAAAAAACAGCCCAAGTAAAAACAGATTACTGGCTCAAGATAAAAGTCATATCAGCACTATCTAAACTGAGCCATATTGCTGGCAAATAATTAATTACGAGGTAAAAGAATGAAAATACATCCTATCTATACTCACAATTCCCTGCGCAATTTTACCTATCTGATCGAATTATCCGATGCCAGTTGCCTGGTACTTGATCCATGGGATGACAAACAAGTCAACGAGGCTTTGCAGCAACATCAATTGAACCTGTCTGTAATTATTAATACCCATGAGCATTGGGATCATACTCAGGGTAACCAGGCTCTGGTAGACCAACACCAATGTGAAGTATGGGCCCATGCAAATGGAGAAGGTAAAATTCCCTGTCTCACGCGCTCCCTGACAGCCCATGAAAGCATCCCTCTTGAAAACAATATTGAACTGAAAGTCCTGGATACACCCGGGCATACCTTTGCCCACCTCTGTTTTGTTGTTTTCGAGCAGGGCCAGGCTAAAGCAGTATTTACCGGTGATACCCTGTTCAATGCCGGTGTAGGGAACTGCCATAATGGTGGAGACCCAGCTGTGCTATATCAGACAATCACGGAACAATTTCATTCGCTACCCGATGATGTCATTGTTTATCCAGGTCACGATTACCTGGAAAACAACCTACGCTTCACGCTTGACCTGGAAGCTTCTAACGGCATGGCTGCACAGTGGCTGGAAAAAGCAGTCATCGCCGACCCAGCTAATAACCCTTTGCTAACCACCATCGGAGATGAACATCAGTTCAATACCTTTTTCAGACTGAAAAACCCGGAAATAAGAACCACGTTGGGGTTACCAGATAGCAGTGAAAAAGACATTTTCCTGGCTCTGCGAGCACGTAGAAACAGTTGGTAATCCCTGATCCTAGCTCAATTTGGCATTAGAACATCACACAGTGATTGACTGCTGTGACTTGCGCTCCGGATTTTGTTATTCAGTATTTGTACGGTAGGTTGGTTGGGTCGATATGAAGGCCAGGAAGGTTGACCCGGTCCATTGGGGTCGCCAGTAGCAGCAAAGGCAAGCCAGTAGGACTGCATATTATCGGACAAGCGCAGGTCAATAGCATCAGTAGGTAACCAGGCATCATGAGTACCAAAAACATAGGGCAATTCTGCTCCATGATATGCACCCATCGACGCTGCCAGTTCTCCCTGCCGCTGCCTTAAAAAATGATAGACCCAAACCTGCTGTTTGCGCTCACTGAGTCTGGCTGCTAACAATAGCGACGGACAGACAAAGGAACGTGCTGTTATCAGTAAATCCAATTGCCGGGCTGGTTCTAATGCCGGTTGAAGTAGTGGCCATAACAATTCCGCATCCTTTGCGGTGACATTCTCGG
This sequence comes from Gammaproteobacteria bacterium, assembly GCA_018666555.1. Taxonomy (GTDB): domain Bacteria; phylum Pseudomonadota; class Gammaproteobacteria; order Pseudomonadales; family Azotimanducaceae; genus UBA9926. The sequence continues at coordinate 3,871 of JABIZD010000205.1, read as the reverse complement.
CTAACCAAGAAGGTACATCCGGATCATCGTCCAGATACATTAACCACTCATCGTCGTTCGAGCCAATCAACAAATCAACCCCCGCAAAGCTGTTATCCATAACTGACTCAAGCAGTGGCCTGGTTACGCTATGGCCATCGACCACTGCATCGAAGTAATGATCCTGGTATACCTGCAATGCGGTCAAGCGAATTTTTTCAGCTGGTATTCGCCGCATTTTATTCAGTGTGTCGGGAGTTTTAGTCCCCACAAGCTGTTGGGCAAACCTATCCCCCAACTTCAGGTGCGCTAATCTTGAACTTCTGCCAGTAAGCCCAGAACCGCCGCTCTGATGTATTACTCGTTTGAACAAACCCTGGGCCAACGGTGAGGCCAATAAAAAGCCGATATTGTTAGCACCTGCAGATTCTCCCATCACAGTGACGTTTCCTGGGTCGCCCGCTAACCCGCCAACGTGTTTTTGAATCCATTGCAGCGCCATCACCTGGTCGAGTAGACCAAAATTGGAATTCGGCAGGTCGGGATGAGAAAAGAAACCAAAGACGCCCAGTCGGTAGGCTATGGTTACAACGATAACGCCTTTAGCAGCCAAGTCATCAGCAAGGTAGTTAGGCTCATAAGGCCAACCACCTTTATTACTACCACCATGTATAAAAACGATTACTGGAAAAGGCTTATCGGCTTTCGCTGAAGGCTGGTAGATATTGAGGTAAAGACAGTCTTCATCGATTTTCGGTGACACTACTGTTTCAGGATCGCCTCCAAACCCGGCTACAACCCCTTTATACCAATTGGTGATGTGCGGCCCCTGGAAACAGGCCGGAGCAAATTTATCTGCCTTATAGACTGTTTGTGTACTGTTCCAGGCCTGGGGCGGAGCCCAGCGCAGTGGTCCCATTGGTGCTTGGGCAAAGGGCACACCAAGAAACCGGTTAACAGCGACGGTCGTCCCAGGAGTACCTATCACGTCAACTTGACCCATTTTAAACTGGGCGGTTGCATGTAGGGTGGAAGTAAATCCAGCCAGCAACACCAGGATTAACAGACCTGCTGTCTTTCTCTTGACCATATCACCTCACCAATTCGGTGTTCTCTTGCCGGACCATTATAGAACACCGCAGTAAATAAAATCATTGAAACACTGCAAACGTTGAAGGCAAAGTCAGATCACGGACGCGTAGACAGGCTCTCCGTGTGGCCATCAATGGGAATCGCCTGCCCGGAAATGTGCTTCGCGCTATCAGAGCAAAGAAACAGGATGGTTTGCGCTATATCTTCAGCATTAATGAAATCTCCCATGGAGCTTTGGGTCAGATAGGCGGCTCTTATCTCGGCCTCGCTAACACCTCTGCTAATGGCATCATTCTCGATGACCCTGTCGATACGAGGGCCGGCAACACTACCTGGGCAGACAGCATTAACCCGGATACCATGGTCACCTAATTCCATTGCCAGGGTTTTGGTCAAGCCGATCATGGCCCATTTAGCCGCCACATAAGGAGAACGCAGAGGGCAACCATACAGACCGGCATTCGATGCCATATTGACGATCTGGCCGGATGAGCGCTTCAGCAGTGGAATCGCTAACCTTGTTACATAAAACAAACTGTTCAGGTTGACGTTAATAGTCTGGTTCCAGGCTTCAACTTCGATATCTTCCATCGCTGCCGTCGGTCCAGAAATACCAACATTATTAACCAGGACATCCAGTCCTCCGTAAAGATTCTTGATTTCCTCGAACACCCGGTTGACTTCACTTACGCTGGCCGCATCTGCCAGGGTTGCAGTTATATCAGGCTCCTCTTTTGCCATAGCAGCAATTGCCGCAGCTGAGTTGTCACAAATATGAACCTGTGCCCCCTGTGCTAGAAACCCCTTGGCTGTATGCCAGCCAATGCCTGACGCACCGGCTGTAACAAGAACCGTTCTGGCTTGTTTACTCATCGCATCATTCTCCTTAATCAACTGCATCACCGATGCACTACCTGTCACGATGTTGCCTTAACACCGGCACACCATCCGGGTCATTGTAATTCTACTGCCACGATAGAATTTGAATTGCAATCTCCTGACTGTTAGCCTAGCCCGGCGATAATTGTTCAAACTCAGGGTTAGACACCGCAGGATAAGGCGTCACACGGGCGGGTTATGGTTATGCCCCAGCCTCTGAATCCTCTTTTTCCTCATCCAATCGAGCAGGGGTTAGAAGGCGCAGATAAAGTTACCGGGTCCTGCCCATTTAAAAAAGCACTTTTAAAGAGTCCGTTACTGTGGATATACCAACACTCCTGTCCTTTGCCACATTTGCCACCATAGCAGCATACTCTCCTGGACCCAACAACCTCATGCTAGCGGCCTCTGGGGCTAATTTTGGTTTCCAGAGGAGTATTCCACACATCGCCGGAGTCACGATCGGATTTTGTCTGCTAGTGTCCGGTTCGGTGCTCGGACTCTCAAAGCTGTTTAATGCTTTTCCGTGGGTTTACACCCTGTCTAAGGCGATTGGCTGCTGCTTTCTAATTTATCTGGCGTGGAAAATTTTCCGCGCTGACAGTCTGGCCCAGGAAGGTAATCCCTCACCTATCAGCTTCATCCAAGCGGCTTTTTTTCAATTAGTTAACCCCAAGGTCGTTATGGTCATTATTAGTTCAGTTAGCGCCTTTACAAGAGGTCCCGACAAGCTCTTAGCTGACCTGCTGATTTTTGTGAGTGTTTTTTTTGTCGTCACGTTGACCTCCGCCTGCGTCTGGACCGCATTTGGAAGTGCCTTGTCTAAACTGCTGGCACGACAGCGTAATCTGCGTATTTTCAATGTGAGCATGGCAATTTTCCTACTCGCCAGTCTGGTCACCGTCATGATTTGAACGAGTACAGTAAACTGCCGGCACCGGCTGATTCATCCTGCTTAACAGAACCCTAAGCCAGTGCTTGACCTGACAAACAAGGCTACACCGCATTGCTAACTGTCTTGCTAATCCAGACAGTTGCGTGAAAAGTTGGCTGTTTATACCAGGACAATTCAATTTTCGTTCTAAATTAGGCTATCCTTAACCCTGCCAACTGCAGCCGAGTTGTTGAATTTGAGGCTTGCCTAAACAACTAATCCAGATAGATCAGTATAGCCAACCAAGGTTACCTTAAGCATGTTACCGATTTCAGAGATTAATATAAATTCATTGTTTTCTGGGCCAAGCAGACAGCGGCACAGCACCGATCGGAAAGTTTTTCATGCAGCAACAGAAATAGGCTTCATGGCTGTTTATGGTCTGCCCGACCTTTCGCCAATCGACCACCTTGCCAAAGAAGCCCTGATCCGCATATTTGCACTCTCGGCAGACAAGCAGCGAGCCCTCTGGAAGCAAAACTTCGAACCCAGCAACCAACATCTGTATCGAGGCTGGTTTCCGTTGCACTCAGGCGCCACCCTCAGTCGTGAAGGCTTTGAGATGGGCCCTGACATTGTTAGAGCGATCCCTGACAGCGCTGATGACCTGCTCTACGAAAAATCAGTACTCCCGGACGAATCCGATCTGCCCGGCTTCCACGCCACGGCTGCAAAATATTATCTTGCCATGGAAAATATTGGCAAGGTGCTCCTGGATTCTATCTCCAGAAGCCTGGGTATCGACGAAACTACTTTCAGAGACGCTTTCAGAGATGGTATTTCAACACTACGACTGCTTCGTTATATTCCCAGAGAAAACCTCCCTATCAGTGATCACCTAAAGCAGCATCGCGGCGCCCACACTGATTCGGGGCTACTGACTGTGCTAGCGACCTGCCGTGGCGTTCCAGGTTTACAGGCAAAAGACAGCCAGGGTCATTGGCAAGACGTTCCAGCAACGGACGATACCCTCATCATAAACTTTGG
>JABIZD010000072.1 GCA_018666555.1 Gammaproteobacteria bacterium | reverse complement strand
ACCTGGAATCATAGCGAGATACATCATCCAGCTTTCGATAGCACCGGCATATCCCAGGAAAGCGATGATGGTGCAACTCATTCCGACTATGCCAGCACCCTTGAGACCGATTTTGGATAGGACACTTTTGATTAGCACTCCCTGAACAAGAGCCATTAGGAGGCCGATAAATCCCATGGAGTAGCCTATTTCACGAGCATTCCAGGAAAAACGCTGTATGGTGAAATAGCTCCACACGGATGGTAAAACATGATGCCCGAGTTGATAAACGAAAATAACGCAAAGAAGACCTAGCATTGTTTTGTATTGGCTTATTCTAATCAGGGTGCTGATGGGGTTTGCAGTTTTCAGCGTAAAAGCGCGTCGATGCTGATGATCCAGAGACTCTGGAAGGAGCAGCAAGCCCATTAACAGGTTCAGTCCTAGAAGAGCGCCAGCAACGAAAAAGGGTGTTCTGATGCCAAAGTCACCAATGAGTCCGCCAATAATAGGTCCAATTACGAAACCAAGGCCGAAAGCAGCCCCAATCATGCCGAAGTACTGAGTCCTTTTTTCCGCTTTTGTGGTGTCAGCAATGTAAGCATTGCAGGTGCTAAGGGTCGCCGAGCCCATACCAGTTAAGATTCTACCGATAATCAGGAAGGTCAGCGTTTCCGCCAGGCCCATCAATACGTAATTGGTGCTAGCGACACCAAGAGAAACCAGTAGTACTGGCCTGCGACCAATGGCATCTGAAAGGTTACCCAACAGGGGAGAAAATACGAACTGGGTTACGGCAAAAATGACCATTAATAAGCCGCCTATCTGTGCCGCACTGGACAGATCCCTACCATCGATCTCCATTAGTAATTCGGGTAGTACTGGCAGCATGATCCCAAAGCCAATGGAATCCATAAGCGCAGTTGTAAAGACAATAATAAGCGCCGCATTGCCGGGATTAGTTGAACCAGTGGTATCTGATACAGGTTCTTGCATAGCTTCGGATGTGCTTGTTTTTTATAATTACAGGCCCAATTGGTCGGCAGTCTGCAATAGTGGCTGCAGCAGCTTGACCGTAGCAGCGTCGACCATTACACCATTAACTTCAATTGCTCCCTGGCCTTTCTCGACTGCTTTTTTATATTCTGAAAATTGCAATCGAGCTCTGCTAATCGCTTCATTTGATGGGGTGAAACTACTGGTAATGCCTTCTATCTGGGTAGGGTGAATAGCCCACTTGCCTGCCATGCCAAGCGTCTTAATGGCCAGGCAATCATTTATGAGAGCTTGGCTATCGGTAAAATCGGCAAGCGGCCCATCGATGGGAGACAGATTGTTGGCTCTGGCTGCGATCGTTAAACGATAGCGTGGATAATGCCATAGGTCGCCTTGATAATGTTTACCTGATGCACCGATAGTTTCCAGATCCATTTGCTGGCTGGCTGCGTAGTCCCCCATCCCAAATATAAGGCTTTCCAGGCGATTACTGCAGGCCGCAATTTCTTCTACTCGCATCATTCCTTCAACGTCCTCTATGAGCGCTTCTATGCCGATAGCGTGGTTATCGGGTTGGCCGCCTTCAATCTGACTTAGGAGTGTTTCAAGGAATTGGATATCAGTGGCTCGTTGGGTTTTCGGCATAATTAAGGTGTCAGGTGCTTTTTGAGCTGACGCAAGGGCAATGATGTCTGCATAACAGTGTTCTGAGGTGATGTCGTTAATTCGCACAGCCACCGACGGAGCTTTCCATTGCATTGAGTTTAAAGCTTCGACCACTTGTGCTCTTGCCATTACCTTCTGACTTGGTGCCACGGCATCTTCCAGATCAAGAATGACCACATCGACATCAAGATTGCTACTCTTGGCTATCATTTTTTGGCTGCTGCCTGGAACAGAGAGCTGGCATCTTCGAAGGCGGTTTAGCATGAGGAGTCCTAGGGTGAATTCCGACTGTACGAGTCTATTTAACTAATCTTTAAATTTACTGATTGATGATAGTGCCATTTGTCAGGGTTGAAACCAACCGGATTGGTTAGTACCGCTGACTATTGAGCTATTATGGCGTCACAATGAACGCCTAAAGGCGTCGTTTAAATAAATCGAATAGGCGCTCCCAGTGTCTTTCTGCCGCCGCTTTATTGTATTTGCCTTCGCGTTGCGGGAAAACAAAGCCGTGCTGGGTTCCGGGGTACCATTCGATTCGGTAGCTGGCGCTAGTGGCCTGCATGTGTTGCTCAAGGTTTTCTATCATCTCTGCAGGCGCCCATTCATCGGTTTCTGCACAGCCAATGTATACCTCTCCGGGTATTTTATCAGCGCTCAGGTGCGGAGAATCAGATTGCTCAGTCATTAACCGTATACCGTGGAAGGATGCTGCCGCTTTGATAGTATGACCGAGTACAGATGCAGCTGCGAAGGCAAATGGCCCACTCATACAGTAGCCAACACATCCCGACGGGCCGTTTCGCGCATAGGGGTCCTCATCACTGAAGTCGAGTAAAACTTTCATGTCGTTGATCACCATGTCATTACTCAAACTGTTCATGTGACTGAACATAAGTTTGTGATTTTCGGCTGTGTTACCGGGTAACCAGTCTCGGCTGCGCCGGTAGTAAAGATTAGGTAGCATGACGTAATAGCCGACGCTGGCAATTCGTCTCGCCATATCGTGAAGTTCTTCGCGCTTGCCCGGCGCATCCATCAAAAAGATGATGGCCGGATGTGGGCCCTTGGTTTCCGGGTGGCAGATAAAGGTATTCATGAGGCCGGCAGAGGTAGGGATATCGAGCTCTCTTTCAAGCATATCTTGTAAACTCCAATGTTAGATAGTCGCCAGTACAGATTGTAGCTGGGTGGCGCTGAATATGGGAGTTTTTCGGCGCAGTGAAAATAATTCAACTCGGAGCTTCGATGATGCTGGATGTCACCTGATCTGGTTTCATAGTAAACTTGGCTGGCATACCGAAAATAAACGGATTGAATCAATGACGGAACGAGTTACTGCGGCGGGGTTGAAGGTAGCCCAGATATTATATGACTTTATCGGGGAGCAGGTCTTGCCGGACTTGGGTCTTTCCGCAGATGCTTACTGGGCGGGGTTAGCTGAGATTTTAGAAGAGTTTGTACCGCGTAATACTGCTTTGCTGGAAGAACGAGATGCGCTCCAAGTGAAACTGGATGAGTGGTATAAACGTCGGGAAGGGAAATCGATTGATCCGGACGAGTATCGTGCATTTCTGTTGGAAGTTGGCTACATCCTGCCGGAAGTCAGTGATTTTACTATCTCTACTGCTAATGTTGATTCTGAAGTCGCCGAGATTGCAGGGCCGCAACTGGTTGTTCCCATTATGAATGCGCGCTTTGCGCTTAATGCAGCCAATGCGAGATGGGGCAGCTTGTATGATGCTTTGTATGGAACGGACGTCATCCCTGAAAATGCAGGCGAAGAGAAAGGTCGTAGTTATAATCCTGCACGGGGAGACAAGGTTATCGAGTACGCAGTTCAGTTTTTGAATGCGCACGTGGGCCTAAATGGGGCTGAGCATCAGGCTGTCAGCCGATACTTTGTCGAAGAGGAGAGGCTGCTCGTTGACCTGACTGATGGGAAGGTTTGCGGCCTCGCTGCGCCTGATCAGTTTGTTGGTTATCGTGGAGAAGCGGACCAGCCATCAGCTGTTCTGTTGGTTCATAATAACCTGCATATCGAGATCCAGATAGATCGTACCGATGACGTGGGTAAGCATCAGCCAGCAGGAGTAAAAGATGTTGTGATGGAGTCGGCAGTCACTACGATCCAGGATTGTGAGGATTCCGTGGCTGCAGTCGACGCCGAAGATAAAACGCTTGTTTACAGTAATTGGCTTGGTCTAATGCGGGGCACCCTATCCGAAGAATTTAAAAAAGGCGGTCTCAATGTTCGGCGCACCCTTAATGCTGATCGAGTATACAACTCCGCCCAAGGAGGGGAAATTTTCGTTCCCGGGCGAAGTCTACTACTGATTCGAAATGTGGGACACTTAATGACCAGCGAAGCCGTTCTGCTATCTGATGGGAGTGAAATTCCGGAAGGAATATTAGATGGCTTTATCACCAGCACGATTGCTATGTACGATTTAAATGGTTCTAGTCGGGTTCGGAATTCCAGAACCGGAAGTGTCTATATTGTT
>JABIZD010000191.1 GCA_018666555.1 Gammaproteobacteria bacterium | reverse complement strand
TTTTTAGCCCAGCATCTAATAAAAAAAAATAATCTAGACAATTGCAACCAAGTTAATTTTTAGCCCACATTTCAATAAAAAAAATTAATCTAGAAATTACGCGGGAAAATTAATTTTTAGCCCACATTTCAATAAAAAAAATTAATCTAGAAATTACTACCGAGAAATTTTTTAGGCCAATAATTATTAAAAAATTTAGCAAAAATTTTCAAGAAAGATTTAGACCGTCTGAATCTGCAGCAATCCTGGAAAATCAGCTTCCCGACGAAATTCCGAGCTGTTGAGCTAACCGATCTGCAGGTAAGTAGCCCGGCACCAGTCTGCCATCTTCAAATATAATCGACGGGGTTCCAGTAACGCCGATAGCACCGCCAAGCGCAAAGTGTTCGGCAACTGGATTGGCACATCTCCTACTTTCAATTTTCTGGCCCGATTTAGCTCGGGTCAATGCCGAACGCTGATCATCCGCACACCATGCCGAAACAATTTTGTCATAGCTTTCAGAGTCTATTCCCGCTCTTGGATAAGCTAAATACCGGACTTCTATACCAATACGATTCAATTCAGGTATTTCCTGATGCAATTTACGACAATAACCACAATCTATATCAGTAAACACCGTAATCGATGTTTTCTTGTTGCCTGGCTTTGGCGAAAAAACCACCATGTCGGTCTCGTCTAAGCCTGCAATTAAATCTTTCCGCATATCATTTCGACGCATATCGCTGAGATTAACCAGATTACGTCCCGTCGCCTGGTACAGATCCCCAACAATGAAGTAGGTGCCAGTCTTATCCGTAAACAAAACCGTCCCATCTGACAATACCACCTCATAGAGGCCTGGCATCTGGCTCACTATCACTTCCTCTACAGGCAATTTGCTATTCTCCTGCAAGGCAAATCGAACGGCATCTACCGCCTCGGTATCAGACATTGCTGCCGAAGAGACCAGGAAACCCAGCCAACAAATGATCAATCGTGTTTTCAAGAATGGATCCTCAACTTTGAGAGCAGTTTAACGAGTTTAGGCGGTATTGCCAAAGAATGTAAACTCAACCACGCGGATGGTGTTCCGCATGCACAGACTTCAATCTATGTTTCGCCACATGGGTGTAGATCTGGGTGGTGGTCAGATCACTATGCCCCAACAGCAACTGCACCACCCTGAGGTCAGCCCCGTGATTCAATAAATGGGTAGCAAAAGCATGCCTGAGCGTATGCGGCGACAGCGTTGTTCGAATATCCGCTACTCTGGCATAGGCCTTAATACGGTACCAGAAAGCCTGCCGGGTCATAAAATCACCGCGATTACTGGGAAAGACTACGTCTGCGGCAGTGATGCCCTTCAGCAAGCTGGGTCTTGATTCCTTTATAAAACGATCCAACCAGAGTAACGCTTCCTCACCAACAGGCACTAGTCTCTCCTTGTTGCCTTTACCAACCACTCTTAGCACGCCCTGTCGCAAATTGATTTCAGTCATCCTCAAATTAACCAGTTCAGACACCCTCAATCCAGCAGCATAAAGAAATTCGAGCATGGTTCTATCTCGTAATCCCAGGGACGTATCAACATCAGGCGCCTCCAGCAACCGATCAACTTCCTGCTCTGAGAGCACGTCGGGCAGTTTCCTACCTACCTTCGGATTGTCAATCTGCAAGGTGGGATCAATGGAGACCTTGTTCTCCCTTAAAAGAAAACGGTAAAACGACCGCGCAGATGAAAGCGCTCGTGCCGTCGACCGGGCATTTAGACCTAAATTCATTCGGTGAGCCAGGTAGGCGAGCAAATCAGCCCGATTTACATCCAACAACCGACCTTTGCCAGTCTCCAGCCAATTACTTAACGCCTCAAGATCCCTGCCATAAGATTCTATAGTATTTCGACTCAGGCCCTTTTCGATCCAGATACTGTCCAGATAGGCATCGATCAGTTCCCGGTTTTCTGGGGATATTTCTGCTTTCATTCAACCAATGGATTCCATTAATCGCTGTTTATCCTGGTCATAGCGTCGACCGGCCAGATAAAACAGAGGGATCGCTGAAAATGAAATTATCGTAAACCATAACAGTGCCTGGGTATAAGGATCAGTGGCACCCTCAGCCAGCAAAAAATCAATATAAACGCCGGCTAAACTAACCCCGATAGCCACACCCACCATATTCAGCAACAGTATATAAAACGCCACCACAGTTGCCCTGATCTGCGGTGAAACCAGCTCCTGAACAGTAGCAAAGGTAGGGCCATAGAAGCAGCCTAACTGAAAGAAACCAGCGAACACGCCCGCCCAGAATAAAAAAGTCCCCGGGTCCACCAGTCGATAAGCAAGATTGATAGGCGCCAGAGCCAACATGATGAAAAACAGAAACATTGGCCTTCCAAGACCCGTTTTTCGCAGGAACCAATCACCTCCAATACCGCCAAACAAATTACCCGAGATACCAGCGACTATGCCAATCCAGCCAGTAATCTGAGCAATTTCAGCTCGATCAAAGCCCCTTTCCTGAACATACCAGAGCTGGTCAAACGTAGCTGCTCCGAGGACAAAATGAAATGCTACTCCCCCGGCTATGGTCATAACCAGCGCTGGAGAGGCTTTCAGCGCCTTAAACAAGGCCTTGATCATCTCCTTGAAACTCTGATGTATCTCCGGTGACGCCGACCCAGGTTGCTGCAAGTGTCGCCGCGGAGTTTCCTTGACGAAGAACAGCATAGCCGCCAGACACAAACCAATAGCACCGAGAAGATAAAAACAATTCCTCCAGCCTATCAGGGGTCCCAAATAGCCGACGATCAACAAACTGACACCAACCCCAATTGGCACTCCCATGTAATAAAAACCAGAAGCAAAGCCAAGTTGCCGGGCAGGAAAGCGGTCCGCCAAAAGCGACATGGAAGCGGGCGTCAATATAGATTCGCCGACACCAATGAACATCCTCGGCAGAGCAAGGCTGGCAAAGCCTCTAGCCGCACCTGAGGCAGCCGTCAGCAGACTCCATACTGCCAATCCCAAGGATATAAATTTAGTCCGATTGACACGGTCTGCCAAGGTTCCCATAAATAACCCGGCAAAAGAATAAAATGTCAAGAAGACCAAGCCCGTCAGAAGACCGAATTCGGTATTGGTCAGAGCCAAATCCGGAACGATATAGTTTGCAAAGCTTCCCAGTAACTGCCGATCGACAAAATTCATGACATTTAACAAGGTCAATAGCATTAAAAACCCGTAACTACCTGGGGTCGATACAAACTCATCTTTCATGTGTACACTCTTTCGTCTTGATGACAACCAGGCATACCGGCCATTCCACCTTAAGTGGAGGCAGCCTGTGTGTCGGATAGCGAATACCCGTTCCCTGATGACTGTAACACCAGAGGGTACTCTGCGAATACTTAAAAGAGCTTATTTAATGTGGGAGCTAAACTGAAACCAAGCCGTGGTTTAATTGAGCTTTTCTTTGATTCTCGCTTTGCGGCCGCTGAGATCTCTAAGGTAATAGAGCTTGGCCTGCCTTACGTCACCTTTGCGCTTAACAGCGATGCTCTCAATCAGCGGGCTATGCAGTTGAAAGGTTCTTTCCACGCCAACACCATGCGACATCTTCCTGAGCGTAAATGCTGAGTTGAGGCCACGGTTCTTCTTACCAATAACAACCCCTTCAAAAGCCTGCAGCCTTTCTCGAGTTCCTTCTCGCACCCTCACCTGGACAACCAGGGTATCTCCTGGCGCATAGTCTGGAACACCTTCTTTAAGCTGGGATTGCTCAATCTGTTCTATTATCTTGTTCTTACTCATATTGAATTCCTCAATCAATCCAAACTTAAATCCTGTAAAAACTCCTCCAGGAGTTTTTTTTCATCTGTGCTCAAGCCTCTTTTGTCGAGCAAATCCGGCCGCCTCAAAAAAGTCCGCCCTAGCGATTGCTGTCGACGCCAGTTTTTAATCTTAGCGTGGTCACCACTTAACAACACTTCAGGAACACGCCTGCCCGATACACTCTCGGGTCTCGTATACTGCGGATATTCAAGTAATCCATCTGTAAAGGATTCTTCCTCTGCAGACTCCGCATCTCCAAGTACCCCAGGTAGCAGCCTGACAATGGCATCCATTGCAGCCATCGCCGGAATCTCGCCACCACTTAAAACATAATCACCGATGGAATATTCTTCATCGACTACCAAATCAATTAAGCGCTGATCCAGTCCTTCATATCGGCCAGCTATAAAAATAACAGCTGGTTCCGCTGCCAACGAGTTCACGTCGGTCTGAACCAACCTTCGACCCTGGGCTGAAAAATAAATCACCTTGGCCGGAGACTGGCACTGTTGCTTGGCCACATCTACCGCTTTTAAAACTGGTTCCACCTTCAGCAGCATGCCGGGGCCACCGCCGTAGGGCTTGTCGTCTACCGTTCCATGTCGATCGACTGAAAAATCTCTTGGGTTAACGAGATTCAAAGTCGCGATACCTTCTTTAAACGCCCTGCCCGTTATTCCAAAATCGGTTAAAGCAGTAAACATCTCAGGCAAGAGGGTCACCACTGCGAATTCCATCAGTAATCCCTTGGCCAATTCACCCGAATCATACCTGCTTTAAGGTCTATCTTAGTCACTACCTCACTCTGCACAAAAGGTATTAATCTTGTCTGCTGGTCTATGCTGGTATCATCCGGTGCGACGACTAACACGTCGTTTGCTCCCGTTTCCAGCATTGAGTCCATAATGCCTAACCTTTCATCGAGATCATTGACGACTACCAGGCCCTTCAGTTCAAACCAGTAGTACTCTCCTTTGTCTAACGCGGAGAATGCCTGCCGATCAACCCAAATATCCATTCCCGCCAGTGCCTCGGCCTGGTTTCTTGTATCGCAACCCGTCAGCCTGACCTGTATTTTCTTGCCTTGACAATTAACCTGCTCGATTTCAGCGAGTTGCTGGCTTTCCCCACGTGTCATTACCCAGGGCTGATATTCGACGATACCCGCGGCAGGATCAGTATAAGAAAAGATTTTGATCCAGCCTTTTATGCCTAGAGCACCAGTCACTGTTCCGACTTGAACTAGGTCCGTTTTCTGGCTAGCCCCCGGCTCTATCATAACCCTATTCTAGGCAGCAGCCTCTTCAGTATCGGCATCAACTGCCTGTACACCCTTACGGTATACCTTAATTAATGATTTCACCCTGGATGAAGCTTGTGCTCCCTGCTTCTGCCAGTATTCTACTCGATCCATATCAAGTCGTAATCGTTCTTCAGCACCTCTGGCAAGCGGATTAAAAAAGCCGATTCGCTCAATGAATTTACCATTCCTGCTTTCTCTGCGATCAGCAATGGTTATGTAATAGAAGGGCCGCTTTTTGCTGCCTCCTCGTGCCAGTCGAATCATAACCATTTACTGTCCATCCTTTATTTTCAGGTGATACGATGAAACCGAATGTGGTTTCCCCGTAAAAGGCGGCCAATTGTACGGTAAACCCTTGCCAAATTAAACAGTTTTCCTTGAGAGACTCTACAAAAGGTCGTAGAAGTCCTCTTAACTGTGTCCGTCCTGTTATATCAGAACTGAGGACCACCCGGTTTCATGAGGCCTTGCATGCCGCGCATCATATTCGCCATGCCACCTTTTCGGCCGAGTTTTTTCATCATTTTCTGCATCTGTTTATGTTGTTTTAACAGACGATTTACATCCTGGATCTGCGTACCAGACCCCCTGGCTATCCTTTTTTTTCTCGACCCTGCTATCACATCTGGAAATCGCCTTTCCTTTGCCGTCATCGAGCTGATGATTGCTTTCAACTGACCAAAGTTCTGCTGACTTACCCGGTCCCTTGCCGCCTGACCCATCTGCCCGGCTCCAGGTAACTTATCCAGCATGCCAGAAAGACCACCCATGTTATCCATCTGCTGTATCTGATCCCTGAAATCATTTAAGTCAAAGTTTTTACCTTTCTTTATCTTTTTGGCTAATTTCTCAGCTTTCTTCTTATCGATTTTCTGCTCAGCCTCTTCGATCAGAGACAGCACATCCCCCATACCCAATATTCTTGATGCAATACGATCAGGGTGAAATACATCAAAGCTATCCAGGTCCTCCCCCGAGGAGATAAACTTAATGGGCTTTTCGGTGATAAATCGCACTGACAATGCCGCACCGCCCCTGGCATCACCGTCAGTTTTTGTCAGGATCACGCCACTCAGTGGTAACTTTTCACTGAATGCTTTAGCCGTATTAGCCGCATCCTGACCCGTCATTGAATCGACTACAAATAATGTTTCGGCTGGCTTCAGGGTTTCATGCAAGGAGCCTATTTCCTGCATCATCTCGCCATCAACATGAAGGCGACCGGCAGTATCAATGATCAATACATCAGCAAATTGTTTTTTCGCGGAAGCCAATGCAGCCTCGGCAATCGCAACCGGCTGCTGAGATATATCGCTGTCATGAAACAGTAGTTCCGCAGTGCCTGCCAGTGTTCGAAGTTGTTCTATTGCCGCAGGCCGGTAGACATCGGTACTGGCAACCATAACGGTTTTCTTTTCATGTTGCTTGAGCCATCTGGCCAACTTAGCTGTACTGGTAGTCTTGCCCACCCCCTGCAGACCGGCCATTAGAATCACTGCCGGAGGCTGAACCTGCAGGTCCATTCCGGAAGAATCCGAACCCATTACCGAGACCAATTCTTCGTTTACTATTTTAAGAAACACCTGCCCTGGAGACAAACTCTTGGCAACTTCCACACCAACAGCCCGACTTTTTACCTGCTCAATAAAGCTCTTAACCACAGCCAAAGCAACATCAGCCTCCAGCAATGCCAATCTCACTTCACGCAGAGTCGAGGTGATATTGTCTTCGCTTAAAACCCCTTTTCCTGTCAGGGTGTTGAGGGTGGCTGAGAGTCTTTCGGATAGAGTTTCGAACATAGTTGGTCTTACTTAGATAAGCTGATTTTTAATGAGCGTACGGCTAGATGCTGCTATTATATAACATTGCAGGGCCAAATTTTTTATTTTTAAACTATCCCTAAGCTCAGATGGAATGGCAATATGCAAATAACAATTTTAGGTCTGATCGCCATAGCAACTTACCTGATTAGCATCTATTTACTGTGGCAAAATCGAAAATCCAGCACCCATTCTGAATGGCTGACCAAGTTATGTTCTTTGACTGCCTGCAGCTGTCACGGTTTTCTTATCTGGCTGATATTGAGTCATGCATCAGGTATCAACCTGGGGCTTTTCACTATGCTGTGCCTGATGGCTATGGTTATCGCTTCTTTAATCGTGCTCAGTAGCCTGCGCAAGACCTTAAGTGACCTCGCCTTTGTTGTTTTCCCATTGTCAGCACTGAGTATTATCATGCTGCTACTGCTTCCAGATACCATTGCAACAAGAGGCCCTTTGCCCGATGGCCTGATCCTGCATATTGTTCTTTCGGTAATCGCCTATAGTTTTCTCTCCATAGCTGCGTTACAAGCTGTGGCTCTTTCTCTCGGTGATTACTACCTCAGACAGAGACAATCAGCACTGGCAAAAATGTTACCGCCAATCCAGACTCTGGATACCTTGTTATTCCGGTCTATCTGGTACGGCCTGACACTACTGACTTTATCTATTGGCTCTGGTTTTCTGTTCCTGGAAAGTGCTGACATTCCAGGATTAGTACATCACACCGTGATTACTGCAGCAGCCTGGGTTATTTTTGTGACCCTGCTATGGGGTCGTTATTACCTCGGTTGGCGCGGGACATTAGCGTCAAGATGGACACTGGCTGGGTTTATCCTGCTAGTTGTGGGTTACTTTGGCAGCAAAATTGTCATCGAAATGATTTTGCATTGAGGCGAGCCAGCTTGACACCTACCCCAGTAATCCTTTAAAACTCCCTGAAATAGACAACCCTAGAGTGACTCTCTTTGGACGACCCGTCCCTTGGCACCTTATTCTCCACCCTCATTAGCCTGATTATATTATCCGCCTACTTCTCTGCGTCTGAGACGGCGATGATGGCGCTCAACCGTTACCGGTTGAGACATCTCATGAAACAGGGATCCGGTGGAGCCAAACGCGTATCGACACTGCTCAAACGCCCCGATCGACTGTTGGGCGTTATTCTTATCGGCAATAATTTTGTTAACTTCTCAGCGGCGTCCATAGCAACTATTCTGACTATCAGAATACTGGGCGAAAGTGGTGTCGTCTGGGCCCCGATTATCTGTACCGTTGTATTCCTTATTTTCGCAGAAGTGGCACCAAAAACGATTGCCGCCGCCTATCCCGAAAAGGTCGCCCTGCCGTCTTCGTATATTTTACAGATACTACTCTGGCTGTTCTATCCTCTGGTCTGGATGGTTAACGGACTGGCCAATGGCCTACTACGTATCTTTGGTCTACAACAAAGCGACTCTACCGAGGATCATTTGAGCCGGGATGAGTTACGAACCGTGGTCTTCGAAGGTTCCAAAATTCCATCCCAGTCTCAGCATATGATGCTTGGCGTTCTGGATCTGGACAAAGTCACCGTCGATGACATTATGGTGCCGCGTAATGAGATTATCGGTATCGACCTTGATGACGACATAGAAGAAATTATCTCTCTGCTGCGTTCCTCTCAACATACCCGCCTGCCAGTCTACCGTGAGGATATTGATAAAATCATAGGTGTTTTACATCTTCGCAACTGCGTTCGGTTTCTCACCGAAGAAAGCCATAACAAAGCCGCTATACTCCAGGAAATAGATGACCCCTACTTCGTTCCCGAAAGCACCCCGCTGCAGACACAACTGCGTCACTTTCAGAAAAGAAAAGAACGTATCGGCCTGGTCGTTGACGAATATGGAGACATCCAGGGCATTGTCACACTGGAGGACATTCTTGAAGAGATTGTTGGAGAATTTACCACCGACCTGGCCTCGGCCAGCAACGATATCCATCCTCAGCCCAATGGTGAATATCTAGTCGATGGCAGTGCTACAATCAGAAGTATCAATAGAGCACTTGGCTGGAGCCTGCCCCAGGATGGCCCTAAAACACTCAACGGCCTCATAACAGAACATCTGGAAACCATACCCGAAACCCCGGTATGCCTGACTCTGGGCGGCTATAGAATCGAGATTATCCAATTACAGGATAATATGATTAGAACCGCTAAGATTGTTTCCCCACCTGAAACTGCCGAACTCTGACTTCAAGTCAACGACGTAACTGATCAGCCTGCCGAGATGCGATTTTTGACCTGACTCAGTGCCGTGATAGCGTCTGGAACGAGGTCATTAATTTTGGCCCAATCATTCTCCCTGCCTGCTGCCTCGAGCCCTTCACATAGATCTGCCAGTATATGAGCCCCTACTGTTCGCGCCGCTGACTTTAACTTATGGGCGCATGCCCTCACCTGATCCGCCGACTCATTATCATAAGCCTCACTTAAAGCCGTCAGGGTTTCTTCACCAGATTCCAAAAACTCTTCCAGCAATTCTTGTATGGCCTGCTCATCTTCACCGAAAATAGCGGCCAGAGATGATCCATCGAGAACTCTGTCTTGCTCCTGATCTTCGTCATGCTCTGCAGGGTCTTTTTGGTCTTCTTGGTCTTCTTGGTCTTCTTGGTCTTTCAATAGAACAGGGGCGCCTCGCGGCATATAGGTTTCCAAAACGCGGTGTAATTCCGCCATTTGTACGGGCTTTGCTATATAGTCATCCATCCCCGCCTTAAAACACTCCTCTGCAGCACCATCGATGGCATTGGCAGTAATCGCTACTATAGGCAGGCGGTTGGAGTCACCTTCTTCACTTCGAACCTGCCGGGTCAACTCATAACCATCCATATTTGGCATGTCACAGTCGGTTAGTAACAGTGCATATTGGCTACTTCTTAGTTTTTCAATCGCAGCCAGACCATCATCAGCCAATTCACAGGCACGTCCAAGGCCATTCAACTGCCTCCGAATCACCTGTTGATTGATCACGTTATCCTCTGCCACCAATATTAATTCGCCACTTTCCCTGGCCTCGTCCACCGAGGGGGGCACCCAACCACCGAATTCTTCCAGCGCAACATTCTGATCATTGGCAATCACCTCACGGCCAAGGGCTACCGTCACAGCAGACACCAGTTCTCTCCAGTGCAGCGGACTGGAATCAATGAGCACAAGCCCATCCGCCGACACCCTGATTCTCTGTCGCGTACCGTAGCCCATCAACACAAAAGCGAGTTGGGTGTTGATCAACTGAATAATTTCGTGACGCCACTGTTCCTGCAGATTACGAGTGATCGTTGTACCTATGATAATGACGCTATCACTGACCGGTTTGAGGCCTTCAGCATGCCGTGAGATCAACTGCGTTTTTAAATTCTGAATGTCACTGACCCGGGTAATCTCCGCCCCCTGATACTCAAATACCCTTTGCTCCATGGCAAATAAGGCATCATTTTCCTCGAGTATAAAAATGTGGACACCCTTAAGAACCGCTATCGGTCGATTTGAAGCAGTAGGAGAACCTTCCTCAAAGGTGATTTCAACCGTGAAGGTTGACCCCTGGCCTAACTTGCTTTGGACGGAAATGGAGCCGTCCATAATCTCGGTAAGGCGACGGCAGATAGACAACCCCAGACCGGTACCCCCAAAGCGTCGGCTTATAGTGGATTCAGCCTGGGCAAAATCTGCAAACAGGTTTTTCTGTACTTCTTCTGAAATTCCTATGCCTTTATCCTGAACAACAAAGCGTACCGTACTATCCATACCAGGATTCCGCTTTACCAGCTCGACAAACAATAGGATATCGCTTCCTTGAGGGGAAAATTTTATGGCATTGCCCAGCAAATTCAACAGAATCTGCCTGACCCTGAGCCCATCAGCAAGTAACGCCTCGGGCAAACCAGGATCACCTGAGACAATTAGGTGCTGCTCGTTTTTCTTGGCATTGGGTGAAAGAATGGTAGCAGCAGACTCGGCCAGGTCATGCAAATCAACGGGCTGTGGATCAAATTCCAGTTTACCCGCCTCAATTTTGGATATATCTAAAATATCATTAATGATGGTTAACAGTGAATCGCCTGATTCCTGGGCGGCTCGCAACATATCACCTTGATTACCATCTAAGCTGGTTCGCATCAGTAAATCCAGCATGCCCAGCATACCATTCAGGGGGGTTCTTATTTCGTGGCTCATACTCGCTAAAAAATTAGCTTTCGAGGTTGCTGCAATTTCTGCAGCATCAACTGCCAATCTCAATTCAGTCACTTCGGTAAGCGTAATAATCTGCAAGCCACTGGGCAAATTCTTGATTGTGCAGCGTGCCCAACGATCATGGCTAAGAGAAAGCTCCATGGTTGATATGCTATTTTCTATACTACCAAGAAACCATTCCCGGAGCTCTTCAATTTCTTCCGTTGACGCTACAATTGCCTCCTCTCTCAAGGCCGCTGACCAAATATCAATGGCAGTAATATCACCAGTAATAAGATGGGTTATCTCAGGCAGGATTGAGCGAAATCTCCTATTAACAAGGATCAATTTCTGATCTTGGTCGAACAGGGCATAGCCTTCTGAAAAGTGTTCAACAGCCATGGTAAGCCGACTTCTGCTTTCCTCCAGGGATAACGTCCGTTCCTTTACCTGCCTTTCCAGAGAGTTGCGCGATTCAACTAAATCAATTTCCAGAGCTCTTCGATCGGAAACATCATGAAGGAAGATGACTCGACATTCTTTACCTCCGAAAACAACCGGCGCTTGTGTCGCAGATACGGTTAGCAAGGTATCTTCGCCTGGTACCTGAAACTCAAGTTCACTAGTTACAAGCGCATCATTGCGACGATGAACCAAATCATGAAAGTCACGCCCTACCACCTGCTGGCTACTTTGCTGAAACATTTCTTCGCAGAGAGCATTGATGGTCAGCACTGTATCGCCGGGAGCGGTTTCCAGCAAGGCCATCGCGGTGGTTGCCCCGTGAAAAAATGCCAAAAATTCGCGGTCGGCAATGACTCTTCTCTGCTTCTCACGAACAAAAATAACAAAGACTGAAGCCACTGTTAAAATCAGCGCCAGACTTAGCAGAATGATTTCACTGTTTCCCATTTCAGCCCACAATTGCAATCTCCTGATTAGTTCCAGATCTATTCATGAAAAAATCTGGAACAAAGATATCTCCCGAATTCAAGTAAAACAGGCAGCCCGGATAGAGGCTTGGACTCAACGCCATTTGCGGTTAATTGCCGCAATAATGGATTTAAATGCGGCTGTCGTGGTGTTCTGACTGATACCTACACCATAATATTTACGCTGTTCGTCATCGGATATCGATAAGATACAGATAGCCTGCGCCTGGCTACCTTCATTAAGGGAATATTCCTGGTAGTCGACCACATTCAGCGGCTCATTAAGTGTTTCGATTAGCGCTGCCACAAAGGCGTCAATCGGCCCAGAACCTTGCCCTGAAATATCAACTTCACTTGCTGAAATCGCCAGACGCGCGGTGCACTTTTCATTCTCTCTATCAAGGCTGTGAATCTGGTAATCCAATAACTGATATGGACCTTTAACTTCGACAAATTCGGTCACGAAGGTGTTCCAGATAGTATCAGGTTTAAGTTCTCCACCATCGGCTTCAGAAACAGCCTGTATTATGGGGCTCAGTTCCAGCAGGACCTCCCTGGGGAGTTGCACACCAAAATAATTCTCTAGAATAAAGGCAACCCCGCCCTTTCCTGATTGACTGTTTACGCGTACGGTTTCTCGATAAGAGCCTCCCACATCAGCTGGGTCTATGGGAAGGTAAGGTACTTCCCAGGCACCCTCAGACCCTGATTCAACATGAGACATGCCTTTACGAATCGCATCCTGATGTGATCCGGAGAAGGCCGTGAATACGAGTTCACCTGCATAAGGCTGCCGAACGTGAACTGGAATCTTCGTACAACTTTCAGAAACCTCAACGATTCCGGGCATATTCGAAAGGTACAGTTCCGGGTCAATACCCTGTGAAAACAGATTCATGGCCATGGTGATAAGATCACAATTACCCGTTCGCTCGCCATTACCAAACAACGTGCCCTCAATGCGCTCTGCCCCTGCCATCAAACCCAGTTCTGAAGCCGCGATACCTGTGCCACGATCATTATGGGTATGCAAACTGATTACAGCCTTGTTCCGTTCTGGCAATTTCCTGATGAAATATTCGATTTGATCCGCATAAATGTTGGGTGTTGCCATCTCAACTGTCGAGGGTAGGTTCAAAATAATTTTTTTATCTTCAGTCGGCTGCCATACCTCCATTACTGCCGTGCAGATGTCAACCGCAAAATCCATTTCAGTCGCGGTGTAGCTCTCCGGTGAGTACTCTAAAATTACATTGGTGCCGGCATCCACCAGTGGCTGCGTGTACTGTTTCACCAGCGCGGTTGCATCCGTGGCTAAGGTTATAATTTCCTCACGCGACATGCCAAACACGACTTTCCGCTGCAAAGTCGAAGTCGAATTATAGAGGTGAAAAATAACATCACGCGCACCCTGGACGGCTTCGCAAGTCCTCGCAATCAGCTCCTTTCTCGCCTGGCACAATACCTGGATCGTAACGCCCTCAGGAATTGAATCTGCTTCAATAATATTTCTTACAAAATCAAAATCTGTCTGCGAAGCAGCCGGAAACCCTACCTCGATTTCCTTAAAACCCAGGTCAATAAGAAGATCGTACATCTGCTGTTTTTCAACAGGAGACATCGGCTCGATAAGCGCCTGGTTACCATCTCGGAGGTCCACACTGCACCAGCGAGGCGCACGACTGATAACCTGATCAGGCCAGCTTCTATCTGCTAATGCGATCGGTTTAAATGGCTTATATTTGTGGAACGGCATCTTTTTTTCGATAGGCTGTTCCGGTGTATTGGGTCTGGTATTGCTGTTCATATCACTTATTCTCATTCATTGAAGTTTTCTCGCTAAGACGAGATTCAAAAGACAATGCAGGAGTTTGTAAAGGCCGCCTACAACGGCAGTCGTAGTAATAATAGCGCACAGATCAGCGCGGGCTTGCAATTGCAGCCAGCCGGAGAAGAAAAAATTGAGGAGGCTATGTCCATCATGGCCAAATTATAAACTACAATCGCAACAAAAATATACCGCTGAAAAAACTGCTATTGATCTCAGCTAATCAAACTCAATCCTGATTTGTATCGACGGGCATTATCTACGTAATGCAAAGCACTCATCTCGACCCCTTTAATCTGCTGGCTCGATAGTTCCCGGATGACTTTTCCAGGAGATCCCATCACCAGCGATCCATCAGGAATTACCTTTCCTTCCGGAATCAAGGCATTTGCGCCTATCAGGCAATTATTACCAATGCACGCACCGTTAAGCACCACCGAATTGATACCGATCAGAGTGTTATCGCCTATGGAACAACCGTGCAGCATCGCCTTGTGGCCAACGGTTACATTCTTTCCTACGGTCAATGGAAAACCACCATCTGTATGCAGCACTGCACCATCCTGAATATTCGAATTTTCACCTATCGTGATAATATCATTGTCGCCCCTGATAACCGCGTTAAACCAGACACTTGCATTCAACAATAGCCTCACTGAACCGATCACGATGGCACTGTCCGCAATCCAGTACTCGTCTGCTAGTTCCGGTATTCTCTCTTCTAACTGATAAATCATGTTTTTCCTAAGACTCAAATGCCTGGTTAAATTCTAACACACACATCAGCCATCAAGATTCAGCCCGACTTTAAGAAACTCTTCCAGAATCAACGCGGTCAAGCCCCATATTCTAAAATTTTGATATTGATAGACTGGTGCAAACTGCACTTCATTTTGCCGATCGAGCCGTTCAGTGGCAATCCTGCGGTTATTTAATAAAAAAAGCAGGGGAACTTCAAAAATTTCCTCGATTTCGCCGGGGTTTGCCTGCAGCTTCGCGTCCGCAGGCACCAACCCCACAAACGGTGTCACCCACAAGCCGAATTTAGAAACAAAGGAAGCCAAACCTCCCAGCAATTCAACTTCCTGAGTTTGCAAGCCTATTTCCTCCTGAGTTTCCCGCAGAGCCGTATCGCTAAGTGATTGATCCTGCTCATCTACCTTGCCGCCCGGCCAGGCTACTTCACCTGCATGACTACTTAACAGTGAAGATCTCTGCGTTAAAATAATGGACGGCTGCGCACCTAGCCTAATCGGCACGAGAACGGCAGCTGCATTTCTATGCCGATGCTCAGGGGGACAATCACTGGGCTGGTAACCTGCTAATCTCAATCTTATTTCTTCAATCAAATGCAACTCTCATTGAGTGTGGAACACTCCGGCGTATATACTCCGTTGATGAAATTTTGTGGTCAATGCGGTGCTAGTCTGCGCCAACAAATCCCCGAGGGCGATAATCGTCTTCGTTACGTCTGCAGTGCCTGTCACACCATACACTACCAAAACCCGAGAATCATTGCCGGCTGCCTACCCATATACGAAAACAAGGTTCTGCTATGCAAACGAGCAATAGAACCCCGACTTGGCAAATGGACCTTACCCGCCGGATTTCTTGAAAACGGTGAAACCATTGCCGAAGGTGCAACCCGGGAAACGACTGAAGAAGCAAACGCAAATATCAGCATTATCGATCTCTATACGCTGTTCAGTGTTCCCCATATTTCTCAGGTTTATGTGTTTTACAGAGCCGAATTACTGGACCTGACATTTTTCCCCGGTATAGAAACCATGGAAACAAAACTATTTAAAGAAGAAGACATCCCCTGGGAAGAATTATCCTTTCCTTCGGTAAGCCAAACGCTGGAATATTATTTTAAGGACCGTCGCGACAACAGCTTCCAGTTCCACGAAGGTAATATCAGGGTTTCTTACAAAAAGTAAGCCAGGGAAGGGTCATAAGTCGAATCCTTGTAACCATTCTGACACCTAATTCAGCCAGCAGGATCACGGCAACCGCGGTTCATCAATCAAGCCATTGGCGGGCGTTATAGAATAACTTCATCCAGGGACTGAATTCTCCATAGGACTCAGGGGTCCAGGACCATTGACTGGTCCGATAAACCCGCTCTGGATGAGGCATCATGGCGGTCACTCTGCCGTCTGTAGAGGTGATTGCAGTCAAACCATGAATCGACCCATTCGGGTTCTGAGGATAGTTAACAGCAGGTTGCAGATGATGATCTACAAAGCGCATCGCCCCTAATCCAGCCGCACTAAAACGATCGTATTCGTGCGTAGAAAATTCTGCTTGACCTTCACCGTGTGATACTACGATGGGCATATGCGAACCAGACATTCCTTCGAGCAAAATTGATGGGCTTTCCTGGATCTGAACTAATGAGAACCTGGCCTCAAACTGTTCAGATCGATTACCAACAAATCTAGGCCACAACTCGGCGCCGGGAATTAGCTCCTTCAAGCCTGCAAGCATCTGGCAGCCATTACAGACTCCCAGGGTAAACGTGTCGGTTCGCTCAAAAAAAGCCTGGAGCAACGATCTGACCCGATCGTTAAACAATATCGATTTTGCCCAACCTTCACCCGCTCCCAGGACATCACCATAGGAAAAACCGCCACAGGCAACCAAACCCTTGAAACCTTCAAGACTCAGTTCGCCTGACAGCAGGTCACTCATGTGCACATCGACGGCATCAAACCCTGCCTGCACAAATGCCGCTGCCATCTCAACCTGACTATTAACGCCCTGTTCGCGCAATACAGCAACCTTAGGCTTAACGCCCTGGTTGATTACAGGTGCCTGGTACTCTTTATCCAACGGAAAGGTAAGATGTACCGATAGACCAGGGTCGGTTTCATCAGCCAAACCGATGAATTCTTCTCTGGCACAATCCGGGTTATCCCTCATCTTCTGAATCTGATAACTCACCTGAGACCAGCGCTGCTGTAGACCGGTGCGCTCGAAACTGGCAATTTCCCTATTACCCTGAAGCACCTTCAGCAATGGGTCCTGCCTTATCTGGCCGACACAACTGGCTTTTAAGCCTTCTTCAGCCAGCCTATCTAACACTGCATTGACCTGGCTCTGCGCGACTTGTATCACCGCACCCAACTCTTCGTTAAACAGAAAGGCCAGTGGTTCAACACCTTGATCGACATTAATATCCAGACCGCAGTGACCGGCAAAACTCATCTCACACAGGGTCGCCATGAGCCCACCATCAGAGCGATCATGGTAAGCCAGGATATGTTGCCGAAACGATTCATCCTGGATAAGCTGGAAAAAGGCCCTAAGCTCTTCTGGGTGTTCCAGGTCAGGTGCCTGGTGACCGGTCTGTGAGCAACACTGCAACAAAATAGATCCACCCAGGCGCTGATTCCGCCCTGACAGATCCACAAGAATCAGCTGGCTCGACTGGGGTTGTAGCTGAGCTGTGAGGGTGTCTTCGATATCGGTTACCGGCGCAAATGCAGAAATCACCAGGGACAAAGGTGAGGTCACTGCTTTATTTGCATCATCATCCTGCCATCTCGTCTGCATCGACATGGAATCCTTACCAACCGGGATACAAATCTCCAATTCAGGACACAGTTCCATGCCAAGCGCGTAAACCGTGTCAAACAAATTGGCATCCTCTCCAGGATAACCACTGGCGGCCATCCAATTCGCCGACAGCTTCACATCCTGCAAGCGGTTAATTTTTGCTGCCGCAATGTTAGTCAGAGCCTCACCCACCGCCAGCCGCCCAGAGCTGGGACTATCCAATAACGCGACGGGACTACGTTCCCCCATAGACATCGCTTCTCCTGTCTTACCCGCAAACGTGGTCGATGTTACGGCAACATCTGCGACTGGAACCTGCCATGGGCCTATGAACTGATCCCGCGCAACAAGGCCACCA
Organism: Gammaproteobacteria bacterium; assembly: GCA_018666555.1. GTDB lineage: Bacteria > Pseudomonadota > Gammaproteobacteria > Pseudomonadales > Azotimanducaceae > UBA9926. Next base: position 1,885 of record JABIZD010000191.1, on the reverse strand, counting down.
ACGCTGCGATCGCCAATGGTAATCAAAAAAGATTTGCTGGCGACTGAGGGATGCCCCAGAACTCGATAGGTTGCTTCTACCAGGTCTACTTGTAAATCCGGTGGGGTTCCCATACTAAGTGGCCGGGTTACCTGTTTGTGCATCCTTGGCGGCTTACCGAACAGGACATTCATGTCCAGATCTACCGGTTTTTCTGGCAGAAACACATCACTCACTTCAAGGTGGTGGGGCTCAATTGCTGTTCCTACCACCGCCACGGGGCACCGCTCTCGTTGACAAATCTCCTTAAAACGCGGGATATCTTTTTGCTTTACCGCCATCACATAACGTTCCTGCGCTTCATTGCACCAGATTTCCAGAGGGGTCATACCTAATTCAGCATTGGGAATATCACGCAGTTCAAATAATCCGCCACGGCCGCCATCCTTGACCAGTTCTGGCAAGGCATTAGACAGGCCACCCGCGCCAACATCATGAATAAACTGAATGGGATTGGCTTCCCCCAACTGCCAGCAGCGATCGATAACTTCCTGACAACGGTGCTCCATTTCCGGATTACCCCTCTGCACACTGGCAAAATCCAGATCCGCATGAGCTGACCCTGTAGCCATGGAGGAGGCAGCCCCGCCACCCAGACCAATTAACATTGCGGGTCCGCCAAGCACTACCAAAGCCGAACCAACATCCACCGGGCCTTTTTCAACGTGCTGCTCACGGACATTACCCAGGCCTCCAGCAATCATAATTGGCTTGTGATACCCGCGCCTTTGCCCATCTACCGTCTGCTCAAAGGTTCTAAAGTAACCACAGAGGTTGGGGCGTCCAAATTCGTTGTTGAAGGCAGCTCCACCCAAGGGGCCATCAATCATAATATCTAAAGCCGAGGCGATGCGCTCAGGCCGGCCATAATCGGTTTCCCAAGCTTCAGGCAGGTCTGGCAAATTCAGATTGGAAACTGAAAAACCCGTTAAGCCCGCCTTCGGTCTGGAACCACGACCGACTGCACCTTCATCCCTAATTTCACCCCCGGATCCAGTTGCCGCACCAGGAAAGGGCGCTATCGCGGTAGGATGATTATGGGTCTCGACTTTCATGAGTATAGGTACGGATTCGTGCACAAACCCATAGGATCTACTTTCAGGGTTCGGGAAAAATCTTGCTGCATCAAATCCGACAATAACCGAAGCATTATCCTCATAGGCACTCAATACACCCGCACCATCAGAGGCCCGATAGGTATTTTGGATCATATCCATCAGGCTATGCTCCTGTACCTCATCATCAATTGTCCAGGTCGCCCTGAAAGTCTTATGCCGGCAATGCTCCGAATTTGCCTGGGCAAACATCATCAGTTCAACATCAGTTGGGTCCCTGCCCATTTCGGTAAAAGCGCGATCAAGATACTCAATTTCATCATCAGCCAGGGCAAGACCCAGAGTCTTATTAGCGTCTATCAGCGCCTGCCGACCTTCTGTTATTAAGGGCACTTTTGCCAAAGCCTTTGGGCTGCCTGACTGGAAAATCGCCTCCGCCTCGGCCAGATCATCCAGCACCATTTCGGTCATACGGTCGTGGATCAGTTCGACTAAACGGGACTTCTGCGTCGCGGACAATCCATTCGCCGATTTAAATACATAAGTGATACCCCGCTCGATTCTCTTCACCGCATCAAGACCACAGATCAAGGCTATATCGGTCGCCTTTGAACTCCAGGGAGAAATGGTGCCTATTCTTGGGATTACCAATAGTTCCATAGACAATTGAGGGTCAATGGCCATTTCTGCCAGCGGATCATCCTGCCTGGCACCGTAAGTCAAAAGACGCTTCAACTTACCAAGACTGGCCTCATCTAATGGTTCGACCAGATCAACTAAATGTTTAAATC
>JABIZD010000200.1 GCA_018666555.1 Gammaproteobacteria bacterium | reverse complement strand
TACTTGAAGGCAGCACATTGGCCTGACCGCAGGCCTTGATAATATCCGGGGCATGCCCACCGCCAGCACCTTCTGTATGAAAGGTATGTATGGTTCGATCCTTGAAGGCAGCAATCGTGTCCTCTACAAAACCCGATTCATTCAGGGTATCGGTATGGATGGCAACCTGGACATCAGTCTGCTCTGCGACCGCGAGACAATTATCAATCGCTGCCGGAGTGGTACCCCAATCCTCATGGAGTTTCAGCCCCATGGCACCGGCCGCAACCTGTTCCAGTAGCGGTTCAGGCAGACTGGCATTACCTTTACCCATAAAACCCAGATTCATGGGTAATTGATCGGCGGCCAAAAGCATCTGGTGAATATTCCAGGGTCCTGGCGTACAGGTAGTCGCGTTAGTGCCGGTAGCCGGGCCGGTACCTCCACCCAGCATAGTCGTTACCCCGGACATCAAGGCATCATCGACCTGCTGAGGACAAATAAAGTGAATATGCGCATCAATACCACCTGGAGTCGTTATCATGCCCTCTCCGGCGATGGCTTCCGTACCGGGGCCGATGACGATATCAACTCCTGATTGGGTATCCGGGTTGCCGGCCTTGCCAATGCCACTGATCCGGCCGTTTTTAATACCGATATCTGCTTTAATGATGCCCCAGTGATCCAGTATCAGGGCGTTGGTAATAACAACATCTGCGACTTCCTCTGTCACCGCCTGGCTCTGGCCCATGCCATCACGAATAACTTTACCACCACCGAATTTTACTTCGTCGCCATAGCAGGTTCGGTCTTCTTCAACTTCTATTATAAGTTCAGTGTCACCCAAGCGAACTCTATCGCCCACAGTAGGACCATACATCTCAGCGTAGGCTTGTCGAGTCATCTTCGCCATGGTTATGCTCTCCCTGATAGATTAATGAGGGTTATAGCCTTCTAAAGCTTACCCATCACTTTTCCATTAAAACCGAATACCTGTCGATTACCGGCATATTCAACCAACTCGAGCTCACGTTCCTGCCCTGGCTCAAACCGGATAGCTGTTCCTGCTGGAATATTCGGACGGAAACCTCGAGTCGCTTCTCTGTCAAACTCGAGCGCGCTATTAGTTTCATAAAAATGATAATGAGAGCCCACCTGGATTGGCCGATCTCCCTTATTCGCCACACTGATAGTCAGAGTCAACTTGCCTTCATTAAGGGAAATCTCTCCAGCATCAATAAAGTATTCACCGGGTTTCATAATTGCGTGCTCTATATTGCAGTGGACCTAGGTTATAGGATTGTGGACAGTGACCAACTTGGTCCCGTCGGGGAAGGTTGCTTCAACTTGAACATCAGGAATCATCTCGGCAATTCCATCCATGACATCCTCAGTGCTCAGCAGCGTCGTACCGTAGCTCATTAAATCAGCAACACTCCGGCCGTCTCTGGCACCCTCGAGAATAGCCGCCGATATAAACGCCACTGCTTCCGGGTAATTTAGTTTTACACCCCTGGCTTTGCGCCGTTCTGCCACCAAAGCCGCAGTAAATAGAAGCAGTTTATCCTTTTCTCTGGGTGACAATTCCATTCAGACTCCCTCTCATCGCACTAGCGGTTCTATGACTTAGTGAAACTGGCGCCGTTGATATCGAAGCAGTATCGCTGATCACTGATCTCAAGTATGCCAGATTCTCGGTTGTATCGCTTCCTTTGCCACGATATACGGCCTTAATAACTGCCAGACTTGGAGCAATTTTCTCCGCGCTAACTCAGCCCGCCTTGCCAGCACTCGACAGACAAGCAGGCCATTTAACAAAGTAGTTGTCAGCCGCACTGATTCCTCAAAGCCAGTGATTTCCCTTACTTTGTCGCGCATAAAAGCCGTGCCTGGTGCGGCAACCAGGTAGCCAACCACCGGGTAATTATCAAAGCCCCAGGGCTCAGTCAGCATTTTACCAGCCCCTTGAATCAACAAGCGATCATTCAGCAGCATCTTGCCCTGCTGCGCTATTTCAAGGCTTTGGCGAATAGATCCGTGCCGAAAAGGCTCACTGGATGCGGGTCTTCCCAGGCAAATCACATCCCAGGTGATTAAGCGTGAATCAGGGGCCAAATCAATTCGGGTATCCAACCGGGTATTACACTGATCAAAAAAAATCGATTCCTGCGGCAACCATTCCAAGGCCGCCCCCTGCCCCACCCCAAACCTTTGTTGCAATCGAGACTGGCGCTTATCGGAGCGATAAAATTTGTTTGCCGCAGGGGTCGTCAGTAAGGCATGGCTGTGTTCCTCCAACTTAAGCTCAATAGCTAGTTGATCGCCGCCAACCACTCCCCCGGGCGGGTGTAAAACGTAGACATGACAGGTGTCACCCTCAGGATAAAAGGGTTTCTGAACCGCCAACGGGCCTCGAAAGGATTTACCGGAAATCTTCGTGCGATCGCCTTTGACTGCAAACTGCAGCGCTAAATTAGCCGACCAGCCAGGTTGTTGGTTAACTTCTGATTTTGACTGTGCGCCCACAGCTGCCATAAGAGGAGAATTAGTCATAACTGAAAAGTGATGGCATGCAGAGCCTGCTATTTATAAATATGTATTAATCAGGCTATCGCCCTGGTACGACAATAGCCTCGTACCAGTTTAACAGAGGCCCCGGCCTCGCGTCTGAGCTATCGATTTATCTGGAATCAAGATGCTATCGGCCCTTGAATTCCGGCTGCCGTTTTTCCAAGAAAGCTTGCCTGCCTTCCCCGTAATCTTCTGACAAACGAATCTCTAGACGACGTGCGTCACCAAGTTGCCTTGCTGATTTCTCATCAACATAAACGGCATTCCAGAGCGTTGCCTTCTGTGCTCGCAACGCAAGCGGGGCGCATTCAAGCACCAACCTTCTGGCAAAGTCAAAAGCGTCATTACGCAGTTCTCCGGTAGCACTGATGTGCTCAACTAATCCGGCCTTGCTGGCCCATTCTGCATCCTTGGCATCCCCTGGGGATAAAAACGCAAATGACTTTGCATAACCGAGTCGCCGGGCCAGCTTAAGCGGGATATCAACCGGATTGACGCCAATACGCACCTCCGAGATCATGAATTGCGTTGTCGCATCGGCAAAAACCATGTCACACGCAAGCACCAGATTTACACCTTCACCGACGCAGTACCCCTGCACTGCAGCAATAACCGGTTTATCCGTCACCATCTGTTGATCAATATCCAGGCCGCCTAGACCGCTGGTGATACCCTGGTTTGCCAGTTCATTCAGGGCATTGACGTCAGCACCGACTGAAAAAGCCCGATCCCCTGCTGCCTGGATTACAGCTACCCAAGCCTCTTCGCTGCGATGAAAAGTCTCCAGTGCCTGATTCACCCCTTGGTACATAGCAGCATCAAACGCATTCAATTTTTCGGCTCGGTTCAGCGTTATCAAAGCGACCCTGTCTTTTACTTCATAAAGTACTCGATCAAAAAAATTCTGCTGCATCTGCCTACCCCAAAAGTTTAATTCGTTGTGCCAAAAAAGCTGCCACTGCGGTCAAGTAGAGGCGAATAAGCCATCAATCTGAGCGCTTATCCCGGCTTGATTCTCCAACTTGGCTATCCACGACGTGGGTATTCCCGATGGCCCACCTACGCCATAAAGACCACCACAGACTGCACCCAATATTATTGCCCGGCCACAATTGTCCCCTCCTGCATAAATATTCGCCCTGATGGCATCAACAAATGACGAGGTCGACTTTAAGTTAAACAAGACACTAGGGACGCCTGCTCCTAAATCACAGTGCATGCCCACTTCTCGCGTCAGTTCCGGCACGGAGCCATTACTGGCAAGAGCTGATTGCAGGGAGCTATGATTGCTATCAGAGGCGACCGCTAGACCTGCGGCAATGGCACTATCAATATCCTCTCCCGCTATGATCGCATCCAGCAATTGAGTGCAGATCATGCCAAAATTTATCGCCCGCGGTGTATTATTAGTCACCCGAATTGCACTCTCTACATGACCCAGTAAGTCCGGATGTCCAGCATACCGGGCTATCAGTGCCGGCAACTTGCTCACAGCCGGAAGTTGTTCATCGATTGCACCCGGAAATTCAACTCCTGCCTGCAATGCTTGTATGATCTCCCGAGCATAGCCTAGACAAGCTTCTGAACCTTGCATTGGGCTGGTTATATAAATAGCTTCCTGTTGTAATCTCTCTCCATGGAAACGCTTGGCGGCAGCTAAAATTTTAACCAGCACAGTTGATTTTTGACGTGCATCGCCCGAAAAGGGTACCCCATTAGCCCTTTGCAACGCTTCATATTCGCCTCGGTAAATCGCATCCAGTGTTTCCCTGGTAGGACGATCTATATAGCCAGCAAATTTTCCGCCATAGCCAAAATGATCTCGAAAAGCAACCTGGTAGGCTCCCTTGTCGTAGCGACCATCACTATCCAGCATGGATTTCAACATGACCCAGCATTGTTCACCATATTGGGATAATTGACCGACACGCTTACCAGGATGGGCAAAATAACCTACGTTACCAGCGAAATCGGACTCGTCAGGCTCGCGGAACTCGGGTTCTTCCGAGGCTAATTTAAGAATGCGCGTCTGGCTATACAGCCAATGGAACCCTAGCGCTGCAGCATCGGCAACAAAAGCCCCCATAATGGCATTTTTAGCCCGCGTTAAATTCGCTGAATCGAACATAATCACCTCAGGACAAGAAATCATTAACAAACTGTATCCGCTGACTGTCAGGGTAGATTACAGCGGGGAGCATTTCAATCACCGTCTCCTGTATGATACTAACTACCCACTGTCAAACGAAATGAGGCGTAAAACTCCTTCAATCAAGGGCATTACTCTGGATAAACCGACGGTCCTACACCGACCGGAAAATCACTTAATATGTCGCTTAATAAAATACGGGGGCCAATACATGATTACTCGGAAATCCGGTTATCTACAAGTTAAACAGCATGACCAGGCACCACCAGAAAGTTTAATTCTAGAGCAATCAGGAGCCTGCAAACTCGAGCGAGTCTATACCCGGGAGGAAGTCCAGGCCCTGAAGAAAGAAATAACTGATATTTATGAGAATCAAGTTCCTGATGGACGTAATCCGCATCGACCAAATGACATTGACGAGCATTTTCGTTATGAGATGCTTAATCGTAGTCAAGCCTGCCAGGAAGCCATCGGCAATGAACGCCTACTGGCCGTCATAGAACCTTTACTGGGAGAGGACTGTCACGTCATTGCAAACACTGCCTGGAGGAACCCAGCTAACCCTAATGATCCATCCCAGGCATGGCATATTGATGCAGGCCCACACATTCCCCTGCCTGAAGGCATGATATGGCCTGCTGGTATCCCACATCCCATTTTCGCAATAGGCTGTCATATTTTATTACAAAGCTGCGGTTTGGAAGACGGACCAACCGGTATCATAGCGGGTAGCCATTTATCTGGAAGGTCGCCACCCTCCGATCGCTTATTTGACCCTGAACTGAGTTTCAACGGGGAAGCAGTTTCCCCATTAACAGGGGACCCAGGCGACGTTTTACTGTTTGTATCGGATGTCTGGCACCGCAGACTGCCTACCGGAAGTCACGACCAGGGACGGTTTTTCCTGCAAGTTCATTATGGTCGTAGAGATATTCAGCAGCGCTTGCAGACCACTGAGCAAACCAATCAACTGAGCCAGGCAGCAATCCAACGGGCGACTTCACGAAAAAGAAAAACCCTTATCGGACTGCATCGACCGGGTTTTTACGATGGCTAGAGCTGACATGACTTTAACGGTTTATGTTCCAAGCCAGCAGGGATCTTACCACCTGCCTGCTTTGCACTGCGTCGGTAGCACTATCCCGGTCTGGCGGTCAGGTCAATAAAGCCATTCGAACCACGTGCGCGACAGCAACACCGCTGCGGCAGCAACACCGCTGCGGCAGCAACACCGCTGCGGCAGCAAACTGACAAAACATGGTCACAATGCTGGTTGCAATGGCAAAAATGACAAAGCGGGATTCAAACCACTCATCTTGGTAATCAGGCTATAGTAGGGCGTTAAGGCTTTTTCCCGTACCTTTCATCAATAAATTGCAATATCGCTTCTCGCACCGCTTTCCTGTCTGATTCCCAGCGTCGCCCCTTACCGGTAAAAAGTGTTTCCCCTTCCAACAAAGACATCAGGAACAGAGCTTCAGCACGTGGCAACTGGCTTCCCTCCAATTCAAGTGCTCTCTGAAGATCAGCCATATAGTTCGCATAGATATCTTCCAGGAGATCCGACACCAAAGGTTCGACCTGCTGCATTGCCCAGAGTTGCGGCCAAAGCCTATCACTTGACAATGATTGACCTGCGAGGTCGTCAAGCAAAAATACAGCGATCTCGTGCACGCCCGGAGACTCACCTGGCGGATACAGCGAATCGCGGGCGCTTTTATATGCCTCATCGATATACTCAACGAGGCCTCGCAATAGCATCTCCCAGGTCCGGAAGTGATATTGCAACGCACCGAGTTTCATACCACTAGCACGTGCCAGGGCCCGCATGCTCAGGCTGCTGTAGCCCTCATCTGCAATAATCTCGATTGCGATCTGCAATATTTCTCGCTTCCGATCACTCACTCAGGTCTTTTCCTATCCATATGAAAATCCAGATGACAAGCTCGAGCATGTCTCCTGCCATGTAAAGCATTAAAGGAACCTCGTCGTGACCTTTGCATTTCTAGCTTTGCCAAAAGATCGCCTACTGGCTGGCGGAAAATTCTGGTAAGTCAGCGCCGAAAACCATTCATCCTGCCCAAAGGCTCTTGGCTAACGGCAACGGGGTTGCCACATCGTCCTACAATTCCGGCTATACGGCCATCTCGCTGCCCGGAAAACCGGCTCACCATTCTACTTAACGCACGGTAATGAGCTCTACCTCAAAAACGAGAGTGGTATTACCCGGAATCGGGCCAACCCCATTAGCACCATAACCAAGTTCAGGAGGTACGGTTAACTTCCATTTATCCCCTTCTTTCATCATTTGCAGGGCCTCGGTCCATCCAGCAATCACACCATCGACAGGTAAATCCAGGGGTTCTCCCCTATCTACCGAAGAATCAAACACCCGACCATCCTCAAAAGTACCATGATAATGAGCCGATACTACATCAGTCGGTCCTGGCGTTCTGCCATCACCTGAACTCATTATCTCATAGCGCAGTCCTGACGCAGTCACGTTTACCTCACTCATAGTCCCTCCAAATTAACCTGGTTTGATTTTTCTGTCGTCAACCATAACCTAAATCCCCTGTTCAGTAGAGCTTCAAGCTCGTGCATTGTCGTTAAAGTCATCTATCCAGACAATATAGACGTTAAAGCAGTTTACCAAGACAATATTGGTAGCAGTAGCATCTACCCGACCAATATTGGCACGAGCACCATTTCCAAGACAATATTGGTAGCAGTAGCATCTACCCGACCAATATTGGCACGAGTACCATTTCTTTTGAGAATATTGACATTAAGGCGGTCAACCAAGACAAAGAAGTACAAACAGTCACGTGTCCGTTGAATCCAGTGTATTTTTAGTCTTTAATTTTACAAGCGGCTACTTTTGGTATGGAAATACCAACGTAACTGTTGCGATGACTGACTGCTGGTCCTTCATACCACCAAACCAAGGGAATTCATGCTCACTTTATTCACAGCAAAATCAATTATTACTATGAATCCCTCTTTGCCAAGAGCCAATGCCATCCTGGTCGGCGATGGTCGCATCATCGAAGTCGGACGGGAGGAACAAATGCGACCCTGGCTGGATGCTCATCCGCATACGCTGGACAGTCAGTTTTCCGAGAAAATTATCTGTCCTGGTTTTATTGACCCCCATCTTCATCCAACCATGGCCGCGGTACTGCTTCCCATGGAGTTCATAACGGCGATGCGCTGGAAATTGCCGTGGGGAATCGTTGAACCAACCCTCACATCCGACCAGTTTGATCAGCGAATGGCCGCTCTGCATGCAGAGAAAGAACCGGATGCTCCCCTCTTCATCTGGGGTTATCACAGCCTATGGCATGGCCCTATGAGCAGACAGCGGATCAACAGCATCAGCAGCGAACGACCGACGGTCGTCTGGCACCGCTCGTTTCATGAGCTTTATATGAACGATGCGGCTCTGAAGATGACAGGAATCAATGCAACCGATATAAAGCCAGGCGCTCAAGTTGATTTCGCTAAAGGCCACTTCTACGAAAATGGTTTGGGCCTGGCCATTAACCGGCTCAATCCCTGGTTGCTGGCACCTGACAAATATGCAGCAGGGCTAGAACGGCTAAAGCAGGTCGTACACCACGGCGGTCAAACCAGTATAGGCGACCTGGCAACCGGGTTGTTCGACTTTGAATCTGAAGCTAATGCCCTGAGCTCACTGCTCGAGGGTGATGATGTGCCATTTCGTACCCGGCTGGTCGCGCACGGCACCGCTATCTTGAAAGGTGGGAAATCGATTGAAGAAGGTCCCGATCTGGCCACTCGACTCATTGAACGAAATAGTCATCGATTAAAATTCGGTAAACATATCAAGTTATTCTGCGATGGCGCTTTCTTCAGTCAGCTAGCACAAGTGATGGAGCCCGGTTATATTGACGGGCACCAGGGCGAATGGCTCATGCCGCCCGAGATTCTGGAACGAAATATTCGAGTCTACTGGCATGCAGGTTTCCAGATCCATGTCCATGCCTGTGGTGACCTTGGCATTGAACTGACCCTGGACCTACTCGAAAAAATGCAGGAGGAGAAGCCTCGTTTTAACCATGGGTTTACTATCGAACATTTTGGATTCAGCACCCCTGAACAGATAAAAAGGATAAAGGCTCTGGGTGCCCAGGTCTCAGCAAACGTTTATTACCTGCATGAGCTGTCAGACATCTATGCCAAGCAAGGTATTGGTTACGAACGAGCCTCGCAAATGTCCAGGCTTGGCGCCTGTTTTCAAGCTGGTATTAATACTGCCTTACATTCTGATTTCACTATGGCCCCAGCAGAGCCACTCAATAGCGCCTGGGTCGCTGTCAATCGCGTGAATCACGTCGGTGAAGTGATGTGTCCAGAAGAGTGCCTGACCTCGCAGCAGGCGTTGGAAGCCATCACCATCAATGCCGCACACGTGCTTGGTATGGCTGGGGATACGGGAAGTCTCAGGGCTGGAAAATATGCTGATTTCACGATTCTAGATGAAGACCCGTTAACCTGCGATCCCATGCGTCTGCGAGACCTGCGTATTCATGCAACGGTATTCGAAGGACGCGTGTTTCCGCTTGAGTCATGAGCACTGACATCAACCTTTAAAATGACATTGCCCATGATCCCAATTACCATCATCAGCGGTTATCTTGGTTCTGGAAAGACTACTTTCATCAACCAATTACTGGCTACGGATTTACTTCCCAGAAACACGGCTATTCTGGTCAACGACTTTGGCGACATCAATATTGACGCCAATCTGATTGATCAGGTTTCTGGCGATGGCGCCATTGTTTCACTTAAAAATGGCTGCGTCTGCTGCATGCTGCAAGATGACCTGGCGCAGACTTTCGAGGTGCTGAGAACTACTGAAATTGACCAAGTCCTTCTCGAAGCCAGTGGCGTTGCCTTGCCGGACAAACTCAGGGCACAATGTCACTATCCCGGTTATTTCCCTCAACATTGCGCCGTTCTGGTTGATGCGGAAAATTTTGAC
>JABIZD010000199.1 GCA_018666555.1 Gammaproteobacteria bacterium | reverse complement strand
CGCCTTGGACCGCAATAACGACCTCGAACAGGATATTCAAAGCAAACATTAAATAAAAGTAAAACTAAATCCAGGCTTTTCAATCTCAAATTTCTAAACAAAAATACTGTATCAGCAACTTTATACGAACCCCTTGCAACCAATAACACTAGGTAAATTACCGCTATGGAACTGACAACACTCACCGCAATTTCTCCCGTGGACGGCAGATATGCAGGCAAAACCTCTGAACTGCGTTTATATGCAAGCGAGTACGGATTGATCAGGTATCGAGTGCTGGTAGAAGTTCGCTGGTTTCAATTTCTGGCTCAACAACCCCAATTTCAGGAACTCTCCCCGGTCAATAAACAGAGCCATGGGTACCTGCAGGCGATAATCGACGGGTTCGATGAACAGGCCGCAGCAAGGGTCAAGCAAATAGAATCAGCAACCAATCATGATGTTAAGGCAGTAGAGTATTACATTCGTGAAGCTTTTACCGATTCTGGAGACCCTGGTCTACTTAAATCTCTGGAATTCATTCACTTTGCAGCCACATCTGAGGACATCAACAATCTTGCCCATGCGCTCATGCTTAAGACCATGCTGGCTGAGATAATTACGCCCGCCATACAAGCTGTCACCGATAAACTAACTGAGATGGCAGAAACGTTTGCTGATCAGCCAATGCTGGCTCGTACCCACGGCCAAACCGCATCACCCACAACCGTCGGTAAAGAACTGGCCAATGTCATGGCCAGGCTCAAGCGCCAGCTCGAACAACTGGAGCATACCGAATACCTAGGCAAGTTTAATGGCGCAGTTGGCAACTTCAACGCGCATATGGCCGCCTACCCTGATATAAACTGGCCCGACATGAGCGAAAAATTTGTCACTTCCCTCGGCCTGACCTGGAATGCGTACACAACCCAGATTGAACCCCATGATTATATCAGTGAGCTATTTCAACTATTGAGCAGAATCAATACTATCCTCATTGATTTCGATCGAGATATCTGGTCTTACATATCAGTTGGCTATTTTAAGCAACGAGCCATCGCCGGGGAAACGGGCTCTTCAACCATGCCTCATAAAGTTAACCCGATCGACTTCGAGAATTCCGAAGGAAACCTCGGCATGGCGAATGCCGTTCTTCAGCACCTGGCTAACAAGCTACCTATATCCAGATGGCAACGTGACCTAACGGACTCCACTGTATTACGTAACCTTGGGACTGGCCTGGCTTATTCACTGATCGCCTACCAGTCAACCCTCAAAGGCCTGAACAAACTGGAATTAAACGAGCAGGTATTAAATGCTGATCTGGACAACAGCTGGGAAGTCCTGGCTGAACCTGTGCAAACGGTTATGCGCAAACAAGGCATCGCTAATCCATATGAAATCCTTAAAAAACTGACTCGAGGCCAATCACTTGATCAGCAGAGCATGAAAACGCTCATTGAGAACCTTGATCTGCCCCAGAACCTCAAAGATGACCTGTTAACGCTCACGCCAGCTACCTACACAGGAATAGCCCGGCAGTTAACTGAGCACCTGACTAAAAAAATGTAATCTCCAGTAGCTAGCGATGGAAAACTCTGAATTAACACCCGTTCACATAGCAAGAGTCGAATGGGACCAGGCGCAAGATGCCCTGAAAAGCCTTCGCTATCGTGTGTTCGTCGAAGAGCAACAGGTTCCAGAAGATCTCGAGTGGGATGGCCTGGATAACACTTGCTGGCATTTCGTTGCCACCGATCAATCTGGAACTGCAATCGGTACAACCAGGCTGGTGCCGACCGGCCAAATTGGCAGGATGGCCGTGCTAATCACGCATCGCCGCCAGGGAATTGGCGCGCAGCTACTGGCGGCCGCTATCTGCATGGCCCGTGAGCTTAATTTCGACCAGACCTTTTTACATGCCCAGACGCATGCCATTGAGTTCTACCAGCAAGCTGGCTTTGCCACTGCAGGAGAAGAGTTCGATGAGGCTGGAATTACCCATATTCTTATGCAGAAAAACTTGCAAAATATTAAAGTTTAACTAAATATATTAATTCTAATCCATTGAATATAATAAACTTTTTGAGACAATAAGACCGTTATTATCGGCATAAAGATACTCCCCGGGTACGAAGCTGATGCCAGCAAAAATAACCACCTCATCAAGAAGACCAATGCCCCGTTTCACGCTCTTCATGGGATGTGCGGATAAGGCCTGAACCCCCAGCGGCATCTGCTTAATTTGGTCTACATCACGAATACACCCATAGACAACGACACCTTGCCAACCATGCTCGACGGCTTTCTGCGCCAGGTTATCCCCTAACATACCGCATCTAAGTGAACCGCCGGCATCAACAACCAGGACACGACCATGCCCGTTCTCTTCTAACCTTTCAGCCACCAGTGAATTATCTTCAAAACACTTAATGGTTGATATCCCACCATGGAAAGCATCATAGCCACCAAAGTTTCGTAACAAGGGCGCAGCGACTCGGACCTTTTCAGGGAAGGCATCACACAGGTCTGGCAATGGTAATCTCATTTTATTCCTTAACAACGAAGACAGCCCAGAAAATCAGGTGATAACCCCGGCGATCTCTATTTTTTTCAGTTTTATGGACGGCCACGCAAGGTTTACAGCGTAGTTTCAGCAGCGGTAGCTTGACCCCTCAACTGACCACGGCGATCACCTCAACACAACCGCAGTTAAGTGTCAGTCTGTACCAACCAAAGCAGCCTGATCAAAGCAGTTTCTCAGTAAGGCGTAGTCCTCTGTATGCTCGAACTGGGGGAATTCCCGTCTGACATTTTCAGGCGCTCTAAACAGAAATCCAGCGTCGGCCGCAGCCAACATACTGGTATCATTGTATGAGTCTCCTGCTGCAAACACCCTAAAATTAAGTTGTTTGAAAGCCTCTACAGAACGACGCTTAGGATCCTGTTGCCTCAGCTTATAGCCCGTTATCTTGCCATCTTGGGGTGAAACAATTAATTTGTGACAAAATAAAGTCGGCTGCCCGAGTTTAGCCATCAGCGGACCGGCAAACTGATAAAAGGTATCCGATAGAATAATGACCTGATAGGCTTGCCTGAGCTCATCCAGAAAGGACTTTGCACCTGACATCGGCTCTAATCGAGCGATCACGGCTTGGATATCAGCGAAACCCAGATTATTTTCAGCCAGGTGAGCAAGGCGCTTATTCATGAGTTCATCGTAATCTGGGATATCTCGGGTGGTTGCTTTTAATTCCTGGATTCCTGTCTCTTCGGCAAATGCTATCCATATTTCAGGGACAAGCACCCCTTCCAGGTCCAAACACACAATATCCATAATAGCCGCTCCAGAGCGCATAGTAATGGTGGGGAATTGTTTCATGTAGACGTTCCGGCAGCAATCTATTCCTGAAATAGCCGTCATTTAAAAACAATAAAAACTCAATTTGTCAGCGTGCCTGCAAGGAAAACGCCTGGAACTATAAAACCTACCACCGGTAGAGCTAGCAGGCAGCCAACTGATTATCTGGCAAGTCCAAAATCCGTCAGCAGACCACTGCCATCCAGACACGCCAGAAAATGATAAATTGTCCAGCGCAGTGCTCAACTCAGAAACAGGCATCAGTTCGTAGATCAGAAAAAAGCGCCGGAATGCGCGCTTTTATTTAACCGGCAGCGATACATCCGAGAAAAATTCATCCACTTCAGTTTGATTAACAGAATTAAAAGCGTCTTCAACTCTCTGGCGAGTCAGATGTGGAGCGAATAACTCAAAGAATTTATACATGTAACCGCGCAGAAAGGTGCCGCGACGACAACCTATCATAGTCGTGCTGTAATCAAACAGATGACTGGCATCCAGGGCTACCAGATCACTATCAGAGTCCTTGCTATAGGCCATCTTAGCGATAATACCGATACCTAATCCTGACCTGACATAAGTCTTGATAACGTCAGCATCCGTAGCGGTAAATACCACTTTAGGTTCCAGCCCAGCCCGACTGAAGGCTTCATCTAATTTTGATCGACCGGTAAAGCCGAACACATAAGTTACCAGACGATAGTTGGCAACCTGCTCAAGAGTTAACGCTCCAACACGTGTTAATGGGTGGTCCCTGGGGACGACGATACATCGATTCCATTTATAACAAGGTAGCATTATCAAATCAGTGAAATGTTCCAGAGCCTCAGTCGCAATTGCGAAGTCGACTTCACCCTCAGAGGCCAGTTCGGCGATCTGTACGGGGGTACCCTGATGCATATTAAGGGCTACTTCAGGATAACTCTTAATAAATGAGCTAATGACTGCAGGTAGCGCATACCGAGCCTGAGTATGGGTGGTGGCCAGGTTTAGCGTGCCCCTTTGTTCATCCTTAAACTCCTGAGCCACCTTTTTAATGCTAGCTACTTCACGCAGTATCTCACCTGCCTTGGCTATAACCTGCTCTCCCGCAGGGGTAATATGCGTCAAATGCTTGCCACTTCTGGAAAATATTTCCAGCCCCAATTCATCTTCCAGTAATCTTATTTGCTTGCTGATCCCTGGTTGCGACGTAAAAAGGCTTTGGGCTGTTGCCGATACATTCAAATCATGCCTGGAGACTTCCCAGATATAGCGAAGCTGTTGAAGTTTCATATTTAGCCCGAATGGAAATCCGCATTATAAACAAATCTGTTAAAATAAGCTTAATATATTCTAATTGGATATAAAGAAATTGACTGAAAAACAACCTTGTCACTGCTTTGCAGCTATTTCCATCCCCAAACAGAGTAATTGATTCCCTTTAGAAATTAGCTGAATCATTTTCTAAAGGCCCTGCATTGGAGGCCTCAGCGGCATATTACCTGCCGGCGTGTTTTAACCGATCCGGTAAGAAACTATCCAGCAGTTCAAAACGCAGTTAATACCGCCACCCCGTGGCATCCTGTCGATCCAGATGATTACTCACATGATTCAATCATGGTTTTTATTTGGGAACAGGCGCGGGTTCTTAATGCCGTGAGGAACATGACCCGACACGACAACGTGACTGGCTAACTGACAATGCTCTGCCTGGTCATCAAAGAAAATATCCGCACCATAAGCACGTAGAAACTCGGTTTTACGTCTGCCGCCCAGAAACAGCGATTCATCCAAACGAATCTGCCAACTGCGCAGCGTCTTAATGACCCGTTCATGCGCCGGCGCTGACCGGGCTGTCACTAATGCAGTTCTTATCGGGCATTGATCCTTGGGGTAGCGCATCTGGAGCTCGTGAAGCGCCGCCAAAAACCCCTTAAAGGGGCCTCCTGCAAGTGGGTGGTCTGCCTCCCTGCGTTCATTTTCTGAAAAAGCGGTTAACCCTTCAGATTGATAAATGCGTTCTGCTTCATCTGAGAACACCACCGCATCAGCATCAAAAGCAAAATTAAGATGAGGGGAATCGACTCGATCACCGCTACCGGGAAGTATCGATGCTGCAGCCATACCATTGTCCAGAGCATCGGCTACATCAATTGGATCAGTTGATAAAAACAGCTGGCAGCCGAAAGGCGCCATATAACGGTACGGGGGTGTTCCTCCTGTAAATGCGGCTCGAGTAATATCCAATTGATGATGATCTATAGAGTTAAACACCCTGAGACCAGTGTCTGCACTGTTCCGAGAAAGCAGGATCACTTCTACTTCAACTAAACCACTACTATTAAGGCCAAGCAGTTTCTGTACTAACGGAAAAGCATCACCAGGTTGAAGGGGCTGCTTTTCATGCGCCACCTGATACTCTGCGTAAGCTTTCAGGCCATTTTCACGAAACACTCGATCGCTTTCCTGCAAATTAAACAGGGCGCGACTGGAGATCGCTAAGGTCAATCTACTAGGATTTGATATCACCGTAGGGTTTTCCTTCGAATTTCAATTTGCAGGTTCGGTAAAAGACTATATCCTTAATGGACTATGAACAACAAACATCCATCGCCTAATAAAAAGCCCGTCAGTTCCGCTGTCAAGGCCTTCCTGAACGATGCAGATCGATTTCTACCCGATACTATAAACCAGAACCCGGCGCGACTGGTTTTTGCTCTAGATGCTACTGCCAGTCGAGAGCAAGCCTGGGATCATGCCTGCGAGATCCAAACAGATATGTTTTCGGCTGTTCATGAAATTGGTAGCCTTGCCGTACAGGTTTGCTATTACCGGGGATTCAGGCAGTTTCACTATAGTCAATGGAGTACTAAAGCTAAACCTCTGCAGGATTTTATGGCGGATGTAAACTGCCAAGGGGGCCATACTCAAATTGAAAAAGTACTACGCCATGCCCTAAATAGCCAAAAAACTCAGCAACTGAAGGCAGTTGTTTTTGTTGGAGATGCCGTTGAAGAACATCCAGACACCTTATGTGACCTGGCGGGTCGAATGGGTTTATTAAACATACCCCTGTTTATATTCCAGGAGGGACAGGACACCCATGTAAGTCAAGTTTTCCGCCAACTGGCCAACCTGAGTGGTGGCATTTACGCCCCTTTTAACCTCAGTAGTCGCGAACAACTCAAAAACCTCCTGTCTGCCGTTGCTGTATTCGCCACTGGCGGCAAATCAGCGGCACAAGCGTTAAGCAAAACGCGTCCAGACCTTCTACCCTTCCTGAAGCAACTGCGCTGATTATGATCGCCCGAATTGCTCTACTACTGGCTATTGCCATTGCTGTTTTTTTCATTATGAAATCAATACTTGCAAAAAAGAACGTCAGCGTTAACCAGTTCATGATGCTGTATGGTGCCGTTATAGCGGGGATTTTGATCACTTTCCTGGCAGTCACCGGAAGACTCCATCCCATTGCAGCGGCCATAGGCGTGTTTCTAGCAGCTGCTGCCCGACTGCTGCCGCTGCTGTTTCGCAGCGCCCAGGCACTCAGGGTGCTTGGTATGCTTGGTTTATTCCAAAAACTCAAGGGTGCATCCGGTAAGGGAAGTCCCGGCCAACAACAGCAGACCGAAGCCAGTAGTGACTTTTTTAACATGATCCTGGACCACGAAACCGGCCTTATGGACGGCACGGTGCTGATCGGGTCGTTTACCGGCAAACAACTCTCAACACTGCCGTTAAATTCGCTGCTGTCACTACTCGACGAGGTCGCGGCCGACCAGGAGTCAAAAATGTTGTTGGCAGCGTTTCTCGACAGGAATCATCCCGACTGGCGGGAGTCAGCCGAGCAGGCAGACAATGCCACATCATCAGGCCCCCTAACTCGGGAAGAGGCCTTGTCTATTTTGTCGCTGTCAGGTCAACCAACAAAGCAGGAAATCACCCAGGCTCACCGAGTACTGATGCAGAAAATGCACCCAGACCGAGGTGGTTCAACCTATTTGGCAGCGCGCATCAATGCAGCAAAAGATGTACTGATTGACGGGCTGTGATTTTATGCCACCTCCCTTTCCTGGTTCTTCGGGATACTAAGCAGTCATGAAACTCGATCCCTCTTCCCAACTCAGTTTAAGCATCCAGCAATTTGATGCGTTTATCCTTCAGCACTGGAAGCAACCATCGCGACTAGCCTCCACCAGTCCAGAGGCCCTCTGGCAACAGGCTCTCAATGATAACGGCTGGAATGTCCCGGACTGGCCTGTCGACCTGGGCGGTACTAACTGGACCCCAATGCAACGTTATCACTGGTATCAGGCTACCTGTCGCGCAGCCTGTCCGCAGGGCGATATTCTAGCCAAAGAACTCATTGGCCCTCTCCTTTTCAATTTTGCCAGACCGCAACAAATGGGCTATCTCAACGGAATTCGAACCGGCTCAGATACCTGGGGACTGGCCCGGGTTAACAAAGATCTTCAAATCAATCCTATTTACCTTCCTGCTACAGCCACAAAACTAATGATTGTCTTCGAACAGGCTCCCAGCCAGTCAAGCTTGATGATAGTCCAGTATCCGCAGAGAATACTAAACCAGGCAGGTACGCCTCAACTCAGCAAAGCCTGGGAACTTCTCGGAAAGGCAAAACAAGCGCATACCATGATGACAGCAATCCAACTCAAGCATCAGCCTATCGCTGCCATTTGCCGAACTGCAGGTGCTATCGAACACTTGCAACCGCTTTTGGACCAACCCAACAGCACGTCCCTGGAACGAAAGGCTTTTTCAGAAATTTTAATCGCCCAGCAAAGTGCCGAAGTATACTGCCAGAGATTACTGTCAAACAGGGAGCAGCAGAAACTGCTGTTGATAACCCGTGCTGCAAGGAAAATTATGCATAAAATCAGAGATTTAAATCAAAGCCTGGCAGGGTATTATGGTCTTACCGACGCACAGCAACCCGGCGAAAATAGCAAGAGCCAGCTAACTGAGAGTGCCATTACCGATCCATTTGAGTACTGTGAGCCCCTCGATCTATTCGATTCTTTCGCTGAATAGCGTATTTTTTGGCATAATTCCCAGCTCATTGAAACACACCCATGGATTTACAAATGAAGGCAATATTGTTTGACCTTGATGGTACTTTACTCAATACCCTATCAAGTATTTCGACGGCGTTTAACCAGGCCCTGGAACAAATGGGATATCCCCAACACTCTACTGAGCAGTATCGATATTTTATCGGCGACGGAGTTTTCCAATGTGCCCGGCGCTGCCTGCCTGTCAAAGAAGCTAATAAGGCGACGATCGCTCGACTGGTTGAACTGGAACGAATCGAGTACCAGAAAAGCTGGCATCAGCAAGTTCAACCCTATGACGGTGTGGCCGATCTACTGGTTGAAATCGGAAAACGCAAATTATCAACTGCGGTACTGACCAATAAAGACCAGCAGGCCGCCGAACAATGTGTACAGCGGTTCTTTCCCTCGCATGAGTTCAGCCACATCCTCGGCTATGACGGCACTAGACCTCATAAGCCTGACCCAACCGGGGGGAACTGGATTCTGGAAAAACTCGGTATTGATGAAAAACACGCTATGATGGTCGGCGATACCGCTGTCGACATCCTCACTGGCAAAGCTTGCAAGATGCGTGCAGTTGGTGTGTTATGGGGGTTTCGAGAAGCTGCTGAATTAAACGAGGCAGGTGCTGATCACATCATACAGCAGCCATGCGAATTACTGGCCTTATTATAGGACGAGCGATGAATACAGTAGACCACAACCTTGTGCCAAAGGACCTTGATAGTTTCTGGATGCCATTTAGTGCCCAGCGTAATTTTAAGCGAGATCCCAGATTTATCGTTTCAGCCAGGGGCATGCATTATACGGACAGCCTGGGTAACCAGGTCCTTGATGGTAGTGCCGGCTTATGGTGCGTTAACGCAGGGCATTACCGAGAACACATTAATGAAGCTATTGCGCAGCAGTTATCCGAATTAGATTTTGCTCATAACTTCAGTTCAGGGCATCCGCTGGCTTTTGACTACGCCAGCAGACTGGTCAAACAGTTTCCCGATCCTTTAAACCATGTGTTTTTTACTAATTCAGGCTCTGAATCGGTTGATACTGCCCTCAAAATTGCCCTTGCCTATCACCGAACTCGAGGTGAAGCCGGCAGGCAGCGCCTCATCGGTCGAGAAAAAGCCTATCATGGCATGGGTTTTGGAGGCTTATCCATTAGCGGACTGGTAAAAAATAGAAACCCATTCGGTCTGTTGTTACCCGGAACGGACCACATCCGGCAAACTCATGGCTTAGCCGAAAATACTTTTTCAAGAGGCTTACCCGAACAGGGTGATTACCTTGCAGATGACCTGCAACGACTGGTTGAACTGCATGGCGCTGATGCAATAGCGGCTGTTACCGTGGAACCCATCGGGGGTGCCGGTGGCGTGCACTTACCCCCGCAGGGGTATTTGCAAAGGCTGAGGGATATCTGCACAGAAAATGGCATTTTACTGATATTTGACGAGGTCATTACCGGCTTCGGTAGAGTCGGTGCCTGCTCGGCGGCTGAGCGGTTCGGCGTTGTTCCCGATATCATGACGACAGCCAAAGGCATCACCAACGCAACGGTGCCGATGGGCGCTGTATTTGTCAGCGACAGCATTTTTGAGACCTTTATGGGAACCGACGTTGCCGGCGTTGAATTGACCCATGGCTACACCTATTCGGGCCACCCGGTGGCCTGTGCTGCTGGTATGGCTACTTTGGACATTTATGAACGCGAAGCTCTTTTTGACCGGCCAAAACAGCTTCAGGAACATTGGCTCGACTGTGCCTTAGCGCTGAAGGGCGTAAAAAATGTCATCGACATTCGCGCCTTTGCCTTGCTGGCTGCTGTGGAAATGGCACCTCGCCATAACGAGCCGCTGCAACGTGGTGCAGAAGCGGCCAAGTACTGTTATGAAAATGGAGTCTGGGTGAGAAATATCGGCGACTCTCTGGTATTGTCACCACCGCTGATTATCAGTGAAGAGGAAATATCTCAAATATTTAATGTCATCGGAAATGCTATCGAAATGGTTAGCTGACCTCTGGCATAGGGTCACTAAATGCCAGCACTCAAGACAACCAATGCACACAGCATCAAGGACTCCAGAAGAACCCGTTAAATGGTAAACACTCGATTAGGATACAAAGCAATATGAAATTAACCGGCAAGAACATTGTAATTACAGGCGCCGCCAGTGGTATCGGCCGAGCAATGGCAAGGCGATTCAGGCTAGAAGGTGCTGCCTCGATTATGATTGCTGATATCAACCAAGCTGCGCTAGAGGATGTTGCCAAAGAAGTCGGCGCGATCCCTATCGCCACCGACGTCTCCAAAGAGCAGGATATAAAGGATCTCATCACTGCAGCGGAGACAGAATTCGGGCAAATAGACCTGCTCTGCAACAACGCCGGGATCGGACTCGGTGGGGGCCCAGAAACAACCGATGAAAATTGGCAGAAAATATGGGAAATTAACGTTATGGCACACATCTGGGCATGTAGAGCCGCATTGCCAGGGATGCTGGCGCGACAAGATGGTTATATCCTGAACACAGCATCAGCAGCAGGCCTTCTCTCTCAAGTAGGTTCAGCCCCATATGCTGTGACCAAACATGCTGCCGTAGCCTTCTCAGAGTGGCTGGCGATCAGCTACGGAGACAGAGGCCTTAAAGTGTCCGTTCTGTGCCCGCAAGCCGTAAGAACAGCAATGACCGCTGGCAGCGGCGGAGGCGTTGCTTCCGTTAACGGCATGATAGAACCTGAAGCACTCTGCGATACCGTCATCGAGTCACTGGATATTGAAGAATTCCTGGTTCTCCCCCACCCCGAGGTAAAAACTTACATGCAGCGAAAAAGCCAAGACTACGATCGATGGCTTAAAGGAATGCGGCGTCTGCATGCTCAATATGGGTCCGATAACTGGCCGTAGTACAACCGGATACGGATCACCATACAAACCCAGCAGTAGCGAGATAATCAACACAGACCTTAACAACCTGTCTTGGCTACCCAGGGTAGCCATACTCCGGTATACTCTATTCTGCGCCGATTTGAAATCAGCT
>JABIZD010000176.1 GCA_018666555.1 Gammaproteobacteria bacterium | reverse complement strand
CAGAGAACCCGACCATCTGCAGTTTTAATTCGTACTGGTCTGACCAGAACCAGGGGATTGCTGCGTAGGTTTTATCTCCGCCTAGCATGTTCGTGGCTGCTGTACGTGCCTGTTCCATCGCATTCGGGACCGATTCGAGACGCAGTCTGCGTGCTAAAATAGGGTTTGGGTGATTGGTACAATCACCCGCAGAATAAATGTCCGGGTCGCTGGTTCTGCAATGATCATCAACAAGGATGCCGTTGTCGCATTGCAAACCGGCCTGCTCGGCAAGTTCTGTATTTGGCAGTATTCCTATACCGACAATAACCATGTCAGCGGCAATGGTGTGATCCCCGCAAAGCACTGATTGAATGCGCGCCTGGCCAGAAAATCCTGTACAGGCTGTACTGGTGTGTATGTTAACGCCCCGACTGGTATGTAATCGATGGTAGAATGCACTCATCTCTGCATTGGTAACACGTTGAAGGATTCTGGATTCCATCTCAAGAATATTTACCGTCAATCCAGCAGATACGGCAACTGCCGCAACTTCCAGACCGATATAACCGCCGCCAATAATGCAGATGCTTTGGGCCTCTTTCATATCTTCACGAATCCGATCGACATCATCTAGCCGCCGTAAATAATGGATGCCTGGGAGGTCACTACCCGGTATATCAAGCAGTCTGGGTCGGCTGCCGGTGCAAATCAGCAGCTTATCGTATGCAAGCGTCTGATCATTATCTGTACTGATGGTCTTGGTATCTCTGTCAATGGCGACAACGCGAACGCCACATTGCAAATCAATGTTGCGATCTTTATAGAATTTGATAGGCCGGATATAGATGCGGTCAATACTGAGTTCACCGGACAGGTATTGCTTTGATAGGGGAGGTCTTTGATAGGGGGCAAATAGCTCATCACCGATGATGGTAATAGCGCCTTCATAACCTTCCTGTCTTAAGCTGGCCGCTGCCTGTCCTGCCGCCTGCCCTGCACCGATGATGACAATTCCCGCCATAGGTCTGATCCTTACTCTTATTTCGCTGGCTATTGTACTCAAGCTGAGGCGCTAGGCAAACGCTCAGGTATAGTCAGTACCTGCTTAAATACTAATTTATAACTTCAGCAAATTTCCGAGTCAGCAATGATCTCCGGCTTTAAGTGAGACCAGAGGTTAAACTTGTGCTGGTCAGCAGCGCTATGCGCTATCCTGGAGACCTTGGCTGAGATCAATCATATTAGCGGTTTAGTCAATACAGGCCGGATAATGAATCAGGCAATGATGATGACCCTGATGGCCTCTAAGCGTGATTTTGATCTCTTTATATAGAGGTGTCCCTGTTGCAGTTCGTCTTCGAAGGCCTGGATTTCTTCCTTACGCACTGCAGGGTTTATTTCTGCTAAGGCAGTGAGTCGGTTGAGTTCTTCCCGTCTGGATATCGTATATTGGTTTAGACCATTATCTATGACGGAGAGCAGGCGCTCATCTGCAATTTGCTGGCCGAATTTAAGCATGTTATCGAGGGCTTTTTGCTGGGAATCTATAATTTTAAAAATGGTCTCTTCCGGCACTGCTATGGCTTGCGGGTATTCATCGAACGGCAATTGATCACTGCGTTCCCGTAGATCAGGCGAGATGACTGTCCGAACGATATTAGTAGACATGAACTGGTTTAACCCTAGATACCCGGGAGCCAGGCATTCGATGCTGTGGATGATTTCCAGCAATAGCGTTCCCACTGGCATATCCGGGTGCTTAACGACGACAACACTGCTGTTTCCGGCAGTCTCCGAGAGCACCTTGTCAATCGCCTGCTCCACTAAAGGGTGTTCCCAGGTAAGGAAGGCAACGTCCTCTCGGGATAGGGCACTGTTTCTATCAGTGGTATAACGTAAACCCTCTTCTGGAAGATCTGGATAGGTATAGTGCGTCTTCATTCCTGCACTGATACCCGGCTCGTTATTAACCGCCCGGGTGGGTTTGAGCAGGTTAATCTGGTTCCCAAGGTCTTCATAAGTTAGATCAAATAGTTCAAAGGACAGATCAAGGTAGGTCTGTAGCTCAGTGCTGTTTTGGGTCTTTTCAATTCCTGCAATGATGGCAGCAGCGCTGCCCTTATTGAAAGAGGACCGCTCTAGTAATTTGTTCCGACCCTGGGACAGATCGATCAGACGTTGCTGGCTTGCTAATTTGCAGGAATCAATAAGCTCAGGCAGGTGTTCGATATCTATCTTTAGGAAGCGCTCAATATAATCCTCAAACAGTCCTTGTGCAGCCGGGTTTGGCTGTGAGAACAGATCTAATCCCTTGTAATACCACTGAAATAATTTGCTCATGAATGAGGCATCTATCAGGGGTATATGAATATGGACATCGTTTTGCTGACCGATTCTGTCGAGTCTGCCAATACGTTGTTCGACCAGATCAGCTCCCATAGGCAGGTCGAACATCACCAGATGACTGGCAAATTGAAAATTCCTGCCTTCTGAGCCGATTTCGGAGCAGACCAGTATCTGCGCGCCCTGTTCCGAATCGGAGAAGTAATTAGCTGCTCGATCTCTGGCAATCAGGTCCAAGCCCTCGTGAAAGCAGGTCGAACGAATTCCGCCATGACGCCTGAGGTGCTGGTCGAGATCGATCGCCGTTTGCAGATCAGAACAGATGACCAGATGTTTTTCTGGATGATGCTGTAGTCGTTCCAGCAACCAGACTGTCCGAGGTTCCTTATGAGATATCTCAGTTGGGATGTTGCGGCTAAGTTGGTCTGCTTCTGTATTTGCAACTGGAGTTAATCGGCCAGGCGGTTTCAATGGGTAGGTATGGAGTTTTCGTGATGGGAATCCGCTGATCGAGCTACGTACATTCCTGAATAGCACTCGGCCGGTACCATGCTGGTCCAGCAATCGACGAATCAATCGATCATCATCAAGGTCTTGCGCTCTTGCCAGGCTCTTGATCATGCTTTGACGAGCCGGTCCTGATATCAGTGGATCAGGGTCCTCAAGTTGTTCCACCAGCGCTGCTGTGTCAGCGAATTTATCTTGTTCGGCTTTAAAATCCTGAAAATTTTGGTATCGATGCGGG
Organism: Gammaproteobacteria bacterium; assembly: GCA_018666555.1. Lineage (GTDB taxonomy): Bacteria > Pseudomonadota > Gammaproteobacteria > Pseudomonadales > Azotimanducaceae > UBA9926. The sequence continues at coordinate 3,615 of JABIZD010000176.1, read as the reverse complement.
TCAAGTAATCGCAGCCTTGCAAAGTGGCCTTGCATGCCAAATTGTTCCGGAGTGGCGGTCAGTAGCAGCAGTCCTTTTGCTGCCTGGGCGATACTTTCAACGGCCTGGTAGGCTTGGCTGGCATGATCCTCGGACCAGTGCAGGTGGTGCGCCTCATCGACGATGAGAAGGTCCCAGTGGGTACTGCTAGCTTGTTGTAAGCGCTGTGGATTGTCTTCGAACAGGCTGGTGTTGCAAAGGACCAACTGCTGTGCGTCAAAGGGATTACTCAGGTAGGGTTCGGATTCTTCCGCTGCCTCGGGTCGATTGTCATTAACGATTTGCTGGCAACGGTCTTCATCGAGAATGCTGAACTGGATATTAAAGCGGCGAATCATTTCGATGAACCACTGAAAAGTGAGTGCTGCCGGGACGATAATAAGGACTCTCTGGGCCCTTCCTGTGTGAAGTTGCTGATGCATTACCAGTCCTGCTTCGATCGTTTTCCCCAGGCCAACTTCATCTGCAAGTAGCACACGTGGGGCATATCGGGCAGCAACTTCGTGGGCGATATAAAGCTGGTGTGGAATAAGCGTCGTGCGAGGACCGAGAAGGCCATTAAACGACTGCTTGTTGTATTCGGCTTTATGAACGAGGCTCTGATAGCGCAAATTAAACCAACGATGATCGTCAATCTGGTGGCTGAATAATCGATCCTGTGGCTTGCTGAAACGAAGGTTTGGATCCAGGTCCTTTTCGCTGATGCTCACTGGACGCCCATCAGGCAACGTGTGGTAGGTCAATAGACCATCCTGCTCTGTTACCTTATCGACTAGCAGATGAGCCCCACTTCGGACGCTGATCAAATCACCTGTTTGGAATAGAACCCTGACCAGGGGTGCTTGTTCGATAGCATACATTCGGGTGGTATCGGTGGCTTCAAAAAAGCACTCCAGTTGGCGTGAGCCGACTTGAGTAATCTCTGCCAGACCTAAATCAGGCTCTGCAGTGCTGATCCATCGTTGTCCGGGTTTAAATACTGTCATGATTAGGTAATACTCTCTCGCTGGTGAAGGGCCTTAAGGAGACGTTGTCATGGATAAAGTAACCAAAACGGAGATCGAAGCTGCCGCTTTTCGACGAATGTTGAAGCATCTTGATGAAAATAAGCAGGTGCAGAATATAGACCTGATGAATTTAGCCGGGTTCTGTCGAAACTGTCTCAGTAAATGGTATCGCTCGGCTGCAGAGGATAAAGGAATTGCTATGGATTATGAAGCCGCCAGAGAAATAATCTATGGAATCCCTTATGGTGATTGGAAGAAGGCTCACCAAACAGATGCTACCGAGAGCCAACTGAAGCAATTTGACAACCGTCGTAATAGTTAGAAAGTCCGCATTAGCCGGGTGCTTTTTTTGCAGTGATGGCTGCGCTTGCGGGTTGGCTTTTTAACAAGCCTCGAAGGGCCGCATCATTGAGCGTGCTTGATAATAGCGTTGTCTACCAGCGCCTACCTAAACAGCCATTTTTGCATAAATGGCATCATGGTATTGGTAATTTTCAAGCTTAAGGTCCTGCATCTGGAAATCATCAATGCTTTGCTGGTTACGGTCCTGTATTACTAGTTGGGGTAAGGGCAGGGGTTCTCTGCTTAGTTGTTGCTTAACGGCGTCGACAGCATCGAGATAGATGTGGGCATCACCGATGTTGTGGATAAACTCATGTGCCTGTAGCCCGGTTAATTTAGCGACCAGGTGCAGCAACAGTGAGTAAGAGGCAATATTGAAGGGAACACCCAGGAACATATCTGCGGAACGTTGATACATCTGCAGGGAAAGTTTTCCATCAGCGACATAAAACTGGAAAAAATTATGACAAGGGGGCAAGGCCACTTTATCACCGGCCAATTCTGAAGGGTTCCACGAATTGACAATGATTCTTCGCGACGTTGGGTTATTTTTGATCATATCGATAGCGATGGCGAGTTGATCTATCGCCGGGCCATCACTGGCTTGCCAGGCGCGCCATTGTTTCCCATAGACCCGGCCCATATCGCCGTCATTGCTGTTCAGGCCAAGTCGAGTCAAATAATCTTCATAGTTAGCATCCCAGATCTTGTTTTTCTGGTAAATAGCTTTTAACTCATGGATATTGTTTGAACCAGAAATAAACCAGAGCAGTTCAGAACTCATCACCTTCCAGGCTAGTCTCTTGGTCGTGACCGCCGGAAATCCGTTACCTAAGTCATACCGGCTACTTAAGCCAAAGCAGGAAATTGTACCAACGCCGGTTCGATCACTGCGTTGTATACCAGAAGTTAATACTGTTTTAAGTTGTTCCAGATATATATCCATCTACCGCTATCTTATTGTCCCTGTCTTGTTGGTGTTTAAGATCCAAATCGAATTATTTCTGTTGATCACTTTTAGCCGCACTTGCTGTCACCGCAGCTAAGGCAGGTCATGCAGCCATCCATGAGAATCATCGCCGTTGTCATACACTTAGCACAGAGTTGTGCACCTGGTGGATATTCTTCACTATCGTCGGGCTCCTCTTCGGCGGCTTTGTTTGTCGCAGCTTGACGTTTTTCAGCCAGCAGGGCCGTGTGTTCTTCTGACAAGGCTTCATCTTTGATAAGGCCGATTCTACGCATGTGGCGGTCAAGTACGTCGCCTATCTCCGCTACCATGGACGGCATAAATCGCCCTCCCTTTTTAAAGTAGCCACCTTGAGGGTCAAATACTTGTTTGAGTTCCTCAACAAGAAAAGTAGCGTCCCCACCTTTACGGAATACTGATGACAACACCCGAGTCAGGGCTAATATCCACTGAAACTGATCCATATTCTTCGAGTTAATGAATATTTCAAATGGATATTCCTGTTCATGCTCGGTATTAAGGTTCAGAACAATATTATTGATAGTAATATACATGGCATGATCAGAAAGCGGCGTTTTTATCTTATAGGTATACCCACGCAATTCGTCTGGACGCTGAATTTCTTCATGCATAATTTCCTGTGTTGGTTCTTCCGGTACCAAAGTTGGTTTTTTCTTAATGGAATAACCAACAATATTTTTTGAGATTTTCAATGCCATGCTGATGCTAATTCTCCTGATTGTTCTACCGCTGTAAACTCGTGTAATCTTCGGTAACGTCTGCGTTTCGATATCTTTGGGTCATGTTGGTAACAGCTTACCGGGACTGCCGCAAAAGATCGGGTTGATAGTCTAGAATTTTCCATAATAACCTTCTTTCATTGCATCAAAGAGGTTTGCTGCCGTATGTAATTCACCATCATATTCGATTTCGTCATTGCCCTTGAATTCGACGATCTCACCATCTTCGAGTTCGAACTGGTAGGTCGTGTTGGCCAGGTCTTCCTCTTTGACTAAAACGCCCTGGAAAGCCTCGGGGTTAAATCGAAACGTGGTACACCCTTTTAAACCCTGTTCATAGGCATACAGATAGATATCCTTGAATTCCTCATATGGATAGTCTGAAGGGACGTTGGCTGTCTTTGAAATGCTTGAATCAATCCATTTCTGAGCCGCTGCCTGAATGTCGACGTGCTGTATAGGTGTAATTTCATCAGCGGTGACAAAATAGCTGGGCAGTTGTTTTTCTTTTTCCTTG
>JABIZD010000197.1 GCA_018666555.1 Gammaproteobacteria bacterium | reverse complement strand
TGTTGATGAGGATGAATTAAAGCGACTATTAACCGGGAATAGACCATGAATCGCCAAACCTGTAAGACCACCGTGGTAACGCTGATGACTATTTTCATGATAGTGGGCTGTACAGCGAGGCAGCCGAGCAATATTGATGATATCTGTGCAGTATTTGATGAGCAAAAGTCGTGGTACAAAGCTGCCAGGAAGTCTTCTGCTCGCTGGGGAGCACCGGTACCGGTCATGCTGGCTATTATTCACCAGGAATCAAGCTTCAAAGCCAAGGCCAAGCCACCCAGAAAAAAAATTCTCTGGATCATACCGGGTCGCCGACCGGCCAGTGCCAAGGGTTACGCCCAGGCCATTGATGGAACATGGAACATGTATAAGAAAGCGACGGGTCGCTGGACAGCCGACAGGAACAAGTTTAAAGATGCCGTTGATTTTATAGGTTGGTACATTGATCAGAGTAACAAGCGAAACAACATCGCCAAGGATGATACCTATAATCTTTATCTTGCTTATCACGAAGGGCAAGGCGGATTCGCTCAAGCTTCCTATCGGAAAAAACAATGGTTAATTAATGTCGCGAAAAAGGTGGCTGGGCGCAGTAGTCGCTACAGTAACCAGTTGGCTAGCTGTGAGAAGAGGTATAAGAAACGCTTTTTCGGTTTGTTTTAAATGCGTCGGTAAAACCGGTACCTGGTGCTATCGAAGCGAGACGCCGATGCGGCTGGTGAGCTCAATCGGTTGGATATTATCAATATTTTCGCCAGCATAGCTGACTCGATAGATGACGTTGGCCTTGTCATCGGAGATAAGCAGGCTGCCATCGGCTAGTTCGAGGATATCAGTCGGTCTTCCCCAGGCTTTGTTGTCGTCCAGCCAGCCGTCAATGAAGGTTTCATATTCAAGGCCCTGGGCTGTTCTTTTTGCGATACTGATGCGATGGCCGGTATGTCCTGCAGATTGACTTCTATTCCATGAACCGTGCTCAGCTATGAATAACTGGTGCTTGTAAGCAGCAGGAAATTGTTTCCCGGTGTAGAACTCGACCCCTAACGGCGCAACGTGTGGTCCCAGTTCGAGAATTGGCGCAGTTGTTTTCAGTTGACCCAGCTTGTCTCCGAATTCAGGATCAGCAATCGAACTGGCATGGATATAAGGATAGCCAAAATGCTGGCCCCTTTCGGAGGCCACATTGAGCTCACAGGGAGGGAGATCATCACCTAGCATGTCCCTGCCGTTATCGGTAAACCAAAGGTGGCCGGTGGTTGGGTGCCAGGTAAACCCAACGCTGTTTCTCACACCTGAGGCAAACGTCTGAGCAATGGGCGTTTGCGCGTGTACATCGAGGGTTTGGATTGAGGCAAAAACAGGATTTTTTGACAGGCAAATATTGCAGGGTGCCCCCACTGGGACGTATAGCAGACCGTCTGGACCGAAATCAATAAATTTCCAGCCATGATGTCTCTTGTCCGGGAAGTCCTGGTAGATTACTTCTGGTTTCTCCAGCTGGTGCAGGCCCTGGTCGATATCGCTGATTTTAAGAATATCGCTGACCGCAGCTATGTATAGGTCACTTTCGTGGATAGCCAGTCCCGATGGCATGGTCAGGCCATGGGCCAGTACTGTAACGGTCTCGGCATAAGCATCGCCATCCTGGTCTGTCAGAGCGTGAACCTTGCCTGCCTTTCTGCTGCCGGCAAAAACAATCCCGGATTTACTGACGGCTAGCTGTCTTGGATTGTCGACCTGGGCAAATACTGCTATACGGAATCCGGCTGGCAGGTTAAGTTGGTCCAGCGGAAGAGACTGGGCGGGAACCGAACCGCTAAAAAAAAGTATCGAAACAACAATCAACCGCCGACATTTGTGAAGAACATCGTCATACTTGATCATTTTAGGACCTCCGATTATTTGCCATGAAATTGTTGAACGATAGCCTCAAAGAGGAAATACAGGAAGGTTACTCTCAGTTTCTTTCCAGTAAGGGGTTTACCGCTCGCTATTGCCAGCGCCTGATGATAGCAGAGGTTGCCAGGCAATTGTCCGAAGCCTGGGATGAGGATGCAGAAACGTACCCTCTGGGATTGATTGAAGCCCCTACCGGGACTGGCAAGACGGTTGCCTATGTCATTGGTGCTCTGCCAGTTGCTAAGCGCAGGGGTAAACGACTGGTTATTTCTACCGCAACGATCGCCCTACAGGAACAACTGGTGTTCCGGGATATTCCTGATATTCGAGCCAATTCTGATATGGATTTCAGCTGGGCATTGGCTAAAGGGCGGCGCCGATATGTCTGTCTCTCGCGCTTAGATGCCTTGCTACAGGTAGGTGTGAGCGGTAATCAGGCACTGGCCTTCTTTGAAGACGAGTTTGCAAACCCTGATGCAGAGGATTTAGCTGATTATCAGGAGATGCTAGGCAAACTAGCAGCAGGAGACTGGAATGGGGACAGAGATAGCTACCCAGATACGATCGCTGATCCGAGCTGGCGAAAAATCAGCACAGACAGGTCACAGTGTACCCATAGGCAGTGTAGTTTTTTCAGGAATTGTGCTTTTTATCGGGCACGAGAGGAACTCGTTGATGCGGATGTCATTGTAACCAATCATGATCTGTTGCTAGCCGATGTCAGTGGGGGCGGTGGTAATGTTCTACCTGAACCCTCAGACTGTCTGTTAGTTTTAGATGAAGCTCATCACCTGACCGAGAAAGCTCGTTCGCAGTTTTCTGCGGTTGCCTCGGTGAATATGGCAATGACCCACCTCGAATCGGCAAGATCGCTCTCCCAGCAACTGGAAATTGCCTTGAAGGCAGTTGATTTGCTCGATCAGATACCCGGATCGTCGCAACTGGATCGACTCTCGGATAACTCGATGCACGCTAGTACGCAACTCGCTGAACTGCGCATGTTACTAATGCAGTTTTTTGAAAAAGCGATTCCGGACGGACGACAGCATCGGTTTCGATTACCTTGCGGTGAGGTTGATGCTGAATTAATTGAGCAAGGTCGGTCAATGGAGCGTATTTACACTGGTATAATTCAGGCGCTGGAACTCTGGCAAAGTGATCTTGAGCGGGCAATGACAGGCGCAGATCTCTCCCAGAGAACCGTATTGGAGAACTGGATTCCTAACCTGGGTGGCTTAATTGCGCGCTTAGATCAGGCACGGCGGCTATGGGAGTTGTTTACCCGGGAAGAACCTGTAGATTTACCGCCACGAGCTCGCTGGATAGATTATTCGGAGGATGACCTGGTGGTCCACTGCTCGCCTATCAGTGTTGCCGAAACCCTAGCGACTTCGATGTGGGGTGCTTTTGAAGGTGTCATCATGACATCCGCTACTCTCTCCGTAGGAGGAGATTTTTCGCTCATTCGAGACGAATTGGGTTTGCCTGAGATGGTTCGCAGGGTGAGTCTTCCCAGTCCATTTGATTATGCTACTCAGGGTTGTTTGCGCATCCCTAAAATGCGATCCGACCCGGGAAATCCGGATGCGCACAATGAAGAAATTGCGCAGTTGATTCCAGAGTTATTGGTCGAGAAAAAAAGCGGCCTGGTGCTATTCACCTCCTGGCGGCAGATGCAGTTTGTTATTGGTGAATTGGACGCGTCTTTTCGCTCGCTGATTATCTGCCAGGGAGAATTGACCAAAAGTCATATGCTGGATCAACATAGGCAGCGCATTGACTCGGGTACACAGAGCTATTTGTTCGGTCTGGCGTCTTTTGCTGAAGGGGTTGATTTGCCGGGTGATTACTGCTGTCAGGTAATTATAGCGAAGATACCTTTTACGGTGCCGGATGACCCCGTCGGAGCAACGCTGTATGAATGGATAGATGCTAAAGGCGGTAATTCGTTTGCACAGGTGATGGTTCCAACAGCAGCGCTTCGTTTAACTCAGGCGGCGGGTCGCTTGTTAAGAACAGAGCAGGATTCAGGCATTGTCACGATTCTGGATAGTCGCCTGCGTAGCCGTAGATACGGCCCGAATTTGATAGCAGCTCTGCCACCTTTTAAACTATTGTCACCTTGATTGAATTGGCATTCTAATGGAATTGAAAAACATCATCGCCCTGGCCGAAGAGGAGGGCATCCGCGATCAAGGGTTTGTCGATGCGCTTGCGAGAGTTGTAGATGAAATCGGGCTTAACAATGTAAAAACCATTGCAGTCTCAGGAAGCCAGGGAAGTGGTAAATCAACCTTTGCTAGGATTCTCTCTAAGTTGTTGGTAAACGAGTTAGATAAAAGTAATACCATTTTATCCCTTGATGATTTTTACAAAACGCGGGCAGAACGCGCGCAGTTGGCATCGACGCTGCATCCGCTGTTTTTTACCCGTGGTGTCCCTGGTACCCATGATGCCGGTTTAATGCTTGATGTGAAAAATAAACTGCTGCAGGGCGGTGCACTTGAGATGCCTGTTTTTGATAAAGGCAGTGATGATCGTCTAGCCCAACCCAAACTGGTTGGACCGGTTGACTTAGTGATACTCGAAGGCTGGTGTTTTTCTGCTATTGCGCAGGATAGTGAGGCTTTAACGCAGCCCGTAAACGACCTGGAACGAATCCAAGACCCGGAAGGTATCTGGCGTCGAGAGGTCAATCAGCAGTTAAAAGGGCATGATTACCAACAACTCTTTGAGGTGGATCTCGGGGTTTTTTTTCAGGCACCGGACATGGAATCGATTATTCGATGGCGCCTCGAACAGGAGCTTCGTTTTAACCAGGGCAAGCTAAGTATGCAGGAATCCCAAATACGTGAATTTGTTCAGTACTATCAACGCTTGACGGATTGGATGCTGCAGGAAATGCCAGGTCGCTCAGATATAGTGATCGCCCTTGATCAGCATCACAACGTTTCTGGAATTAGCTTTAATGATTGATTCAGCCAGTATTCAGTAAACCTTTGTTAGGTTAGTGGAAAAGCAGCTGGAGTAAAGCATCATGAAACTATTTCTCTTTATTGTTCTTGGGTTGATTGCCGTGTCATCAAGCGCTAACCCATATTTTTCTTCTGACTTGGTCAGTTATGAATATGCGACAGTCCTGGATGCCGAGCCCGTAGTGAAATCTGTACGCGTGGTGACTCCGGTAGAAGAGTGCTGGCAGGAAAGGGTCAGGGGTCGGGGCGACGATGATGGCCTGGGACTGATCGTAGGTGCGTTTGTCGGCGGCGCGTTAGGTCATGCTGTTGGTCATCACAAGAAGAATAAACAGGTAGGGGCTGTGCTAGGCACGATTCTGGGAGCGACTGTGGGTAACGCAGTTTCAACGGAGAAACACAGTCGTAGACGTCATTATAGGATGGAAGAATTTTGCGAAATCGTCGAACAGAGTCACTTTGAAGAACGAATCATAGGCTATGATGTTCGATATCGATACAATAATTCGACTTACAATGCTCGCATGGATAATGACCCGGGTGATACGATCAAAGTTCGAATTAAAATGTCTCCAGTAAGCTGAGGAGTATTGAATGCGCAAATTGCTGTTGGTTATGCTGCTGACCTGGTCTGCCGGCGGCATGGCTGAATCTACTCTTTATGAAGGGAAGCGCAATAAGGCCATTCCGCCACAGAAATATGCGCCTGGACTGGATCGAAGTCGGTTACAGATTAATAACCAGCGTGCCGCGCTTTTGGTCAGGAATCGTTTTTCAGACAGACGCATTCTGGGGCTGCGGCTCATTAAGAGTAAAGGTCCACCTATCTATAAAGTGAAGACATTGTCTGATTCCGGTGTTGTTAAGTTTGTGTTTGTAGATGCCGGTAGCGGTGAGGTCTTCGAATAAGGCGAAATCGCAATGACAGATCGATTACTGCTTATTGAAGATGAGGCGACCCTGCGACAGCAACTGGTCGAATTACTTGAAACCCATCTATTTGAAGTGGATGCGTGTGTCGATGGTATCGAAGGTGTGCACATGGGCGAATCTTTTAAATACGATATTGCTGTGATCGACTTGGGATTACCTCGCCTTCCAGGCTTGGAAGTAGTTAAAAGGCTGAGGTTGTGTGGTAAGGATTTCCCTATTCTGATTCTGACAGCACGAAGTGATTGGACTGACAAAGTGGATGGTCTGGCTGCAGGTGCGGATGATTACCTGGTAAAGCCTTTTCATGTTCAGGAATTGCTGGCGCGTTTAAAGGCATTGACCCGTCGGGCTCGTGGTCAATTGCGGACTGAGCTATCAGCCGGGCCGATTCAAATGGACACTCGCTCTAAAGCAGTCAGTGTGGCAGGTGCCTGTGTCGAGTTGACGGCCTATGAATATAATCTGCTGCACTACCTCATGCTGAGGCCCAATGAGGTGATTTCTAAAGCTGAACTGACCGAGCACCTGTACTATCAAGATTTCGACCGGGATAGCAACGTTATTGAGGTTTTTGTAGGTCGTCTGCGAAGAAAGCTCGATCCAGAAAACTCACTGCAACCGATAGCAACCGTGCGCGGGCAAGGGTATCGATTGAACTGCTCGTGAATAAAATGAAATTTAACCTGGTTACTTCTTTGCGGAGCAGGTTGCTGGTTGCTGCCATGGTAGTGCTTGTTTTCTTTCTGGGATTAATGGGCCTGGTGCTCGATGATGCTTTTTCTCGAAGTGCTGAAGAGAGTGTGCGTGAGAAACTGATCCTACAGGTGTATGGCCTGCTTTCTTTGACTGAAGATGATAGTGGTAGCCTTTCTCTACCAGAGGCTATGCAGGAACCGTTATTTAATGTGTTGGGTAGTGGTTTGTATGGTTTCGTGTTCAGAGACGACGCGAGCGAGCTCTGGCGCAGTGTCTCGGCGTTGGACGTGAGCGTGGCTGAAAAAATAACCAGTCGCGTAGAGGCAAATAGAGAGACTGGTCAACCTCAGTTTGGCAATCTGGTACTGGGTAATCGGCCCGTGTATTTTCTCATCTATCGCGTCAACTGGCTTGGGGCAGAAGATCCTGGGTATTTTCAATATGTGATCGTAGAGGATTCTTCTGGAGTTGAGGCGTCACTGGCCAGCTACCGGAATAGCTTGTGGGGCTGGTTGCTTGGCGTGGTGCTGGCGCTGGTGTCCTTGCAGTTAATGATTATGACCTGGGGTCTGAGACCCCTGGCGGCGTTTTCCAATGACATTCTTTTGGTCGAGCAGGGAGGTCAGGGGAAGTTAGAAGGTGACTATGTCTCAGAGTTAATGCCGCTGGCAGATAATCTCAACTTGCTGATAGAAAATGAGCGGCGTCAGCGAGAGAGGTATCGTACCTCATTGGCAAACCTCGCCCACAGTATGAAAACCCCCTTGTCGATTATTCGCAATGCAGTTTTTACACTAGATTCGAGAAAGGCGACTGAGGATAGTTTTCAGGAAGAAATGCTAAAGCAGGTGGCTCGTATGGATGAACTCATCGGCTACCAGTTGGAGCGGGCGGTGGCTGCCAGTACCAGGGTGACCCGAACCAATACGGCGGTAGTTCCGTTGCTTGGAAAGCTTATTTCGGCGATGCAGAAAGTTTATCTTGATAAGGGCCTGATCATTGAAGAGCGTATCGTTGCTGCTGATTTCTCAGGTGATGACAGGGACTTCATGGAAGCAGTCGGCAACCTGTTGGATAATGCCTGTAAATTCGGCCGGAAGCGGGTACAGATTACGCTGCTTGATTTGGGTCAGCAACTCAGGATATTGATCGAAGATGATGGTCCTGGTATTGCCTTGAAGGCTCGTGAGCGAGTCCTTAACAGAGGCTCAAGGCTGGATTCAGTTGAACCAGGTCAAGGTATTGGTCTCAGCGTGGTAAATGAGATAGCAGAACGTTATCAGGGTAGTCTGCGAATAGTAGATAGTGACCTGGGTGGTGCGAAAGTAGAATTGATTCTATAACCGTGTCACACCTTCAAGCAGCTTCAGCTCAATTGCTCGCTATCTCATTTGGGTAGGGCAGCTATCAAAGCACGGAATGACTTCCGTCACAGAGTGGTGCATTTTTTGTTTGCTTGCAGCCGCAGAAAAAAAGCTTGGTTGATTCTGAGGGTTGGTGTTTTAGCGGCAGGAAATCAGTTCCTTGATGGGAGCCATCGCAGAACGGCTGATTTGCGCTTTTACCGCAGGCACACCAGAAATAAGTTTTCCCAGCCTCAACTTCGTAAGGGTAGGGTGCTTTCTGGGCTATAACTGGTTCGCTCAATTTGATCTCCTGGTCGTTTTAGGCTGTTATATACTAATCGCTATGCTACCTTGATGAAATTAGTCTAGACAAGCGATAATAGCGCTTTCGTTGTAATGGGCCAAGGCGTTGGTATGGTTGGTGCAAAAAGCCGTTGGTATGGTTGGTGCAAAAAGCCGTTGTTATGGTTGGTGCAAAAAGCCGTTGTTATGGCGGGTGCAAAAAGCCAGTGGTAGAGATAGCAATCAAGGTGTCGTTATAGCTGCAAGCAATTAGAACAAACTATTCTGGATTGATGCTGAATTTTCACTTGGAGTAACTCATGGATTTCTCGTTTTCTGACGAACAAAGTATGCTGCAGGATAGTGTGCAGCGCTTTATACAAAATGATTATAGTTTCGAACATCGCCAGAAGTTGATTGCTTCCGACGAAGGGTTCAGTCGTGAAAACTGGGCAGCTTTTGCCGAATTGGGTTGGTTGGCTCTGCCGTTCAGTGAAGCCGATGGAGGGTTTGGTGGTACCGCCGTTGAAACCATGATTCTGATGGAAGAATTTGGTAAAGGACTAATTGTAGAGCCTTATTTGTCGAGTATTGTTATGTCGGCCTCCCTGATCGCTCGAGCAGGCTCAGATGAACAAAAGGAAAGCTGGTTGCAGCCCATTCTTCAGGGTGAAAAGCTGGCTGCGCTGGCATTTATAGAGCCTCAGGCAAGGTTTAGTCTAGCAGACGTTAAGACAACGGCAGTATCCGGTGAAGATGGCTTTTGCATCAATGGCTTTAAAGGGGTCGTATTGGGTGGTCCCAGCGCCGATTTTCTCGTTGTACCCGCGCGCAGCAGTGGTTCGCAGACGGATGAAGAGGGTATTTCCCTGTTCTTGGTGGATGCTCAAAGCGAAGGTGTTCAGCGACGAAATTATCCAACTATCGATGGTTTCAGAGCGTCCGAAGTCACCTTCAAGGATGTTGAAGTTTCCTCTGATGCCGTATTAGGTGAGATTGACGGCGGCTTGGAGCCGCTTCAGTTTGCAATAGACCAGGCGATTATGGCTGTCGGCGCTGAAGCTACTGGGGCGATGGAGGTGTTATATAAATCAACCGTTGAATATTGCAAGACAAGAGAACAGTTCGGTCAGCCTATTGGTAAATTCCAGGTTCTGCAGCACCGCATGGTCGATATGTTTATAGAGCATGAGCAGACAAAATCATTGGCATATATGGCTGCCATGCGACTGGCAGAAAATTATGATGATGCGTCGAGGAAATCCCTTGCAGCGCTAAAAGTTCAGGCTGGCAGAGGCGGTAAATTCGTTGGTCAGAATGCGGTCCAATTGCATGGTGGGATGGGTATGACTAATGAACTCAACATTGGCCATTATTTCAAACGGTTGACGGCCATTGATACTTTGTTTGGCAATGCCGATTTTCATCTGAAGCGTTACGCAAGTCTTTAATCTGGAGTAGTGACATGGATTCCCCCGATTGGTTTTGGCAGGCTGTAGACGATAAGCCGGACAGTGATTATATAGAAGTAGAAGAAGCGGATATTCATTACCTGAGTTGGAATAAACCCAGTCCAAAGGGGCTTTTATTTGTTCACGGTCATAATGCCCATGCTCACTGGTGGGATTTTATCGCTCCTCGTTACAAGGATGAGTATCACACTGTGGCAATTGACCTCTCAGGTATGGGGGACAGTGATCATCGCGACGAATATTCAGCAGATTGTTATGCCCAGGAGATAAAGGCGGTCGCTGATGCTGCGCAGATGAGCTCTGATACCATACTGGTGGCACACAGTTTTGGTGGTTTAATGGCGCTGCGGGCAATGGCGTTGTTTCCAGATCGTTTTAAGGCACTGGTGATATTGGATTCTGGTGTTAAACACCCTGATGATGAAACGGCAAGGGAGCCTGCGCGCTGGAGTCAGCCCAAGGTGTATCCGGATCTAGAAATAGCCAGGTCCAGATTTCGGCTGCAACCCCCGCAGACCTGTGCAAACGAATATCTTGTAAAGCACATTGCCAGACATTCCATAGAACCTATAGATGAAGGATTCGTCTGGAAGTTTGATGAAGAACTAAATTCCAGGATGAAGCTAAGTGGAGATTTTGCGGCGGATCTGGCGAGTATTAAGAAACCTACAACGCTCATGTATGGTGAATTGAGTGCCTCTTTCAGCAATAAAAGTGCGCTGCACATGAAGACGATCAAAGATGACTTAACGGTACTAGAGCTTAAGGATGCTCAGCACCACTTGTTTTTGGATCAGCCGGTGGCCTTCATGGAGCAGCTCGATGAAATACTCAGCGGTTATTGATTCGGCTATGCTCTGTTTGCAACTTGTTGCGACATAAAAAAAGGAGCCGTAAGGCTCCTTTTTTTGTGGTTTTTAGATCAGCTGTTAGCAGGCTTCAAATAAACCAGCAGCACCCATGCCACCACCAATACACATGCTGACAATACCGTATTTCTTTTCTCGTCGGCGCAGTTCTCTGATAATGTGGCCGGTGAGTCTTGAGCCAGTCATTCCAAAGGGATGGCCTATGGAGATTGAACCGCCATTGACATTATAGATTTCCGGGTCAATGCCGAGTGCGTCTCTGGAGTAGACACATTGCGATGCAAATGCTTCGTTGAGTTCTACCAGATCAATATCCGCCATGTTCAGGCCGGTCGCCTTGAGCAGTTTCGGGATTGCAAAAACAGGGCCGATGCCCATTTCATCGGGTTCACATCCGGCTACTGTCCAGCCTCGAAAATAAGCCATCGGCTCAAGGCCCAATTGAGCCGCTCTTTCTGCGCTCATGACCAGGGTCATGGAAGCACCATCTGACAGTTGTGATGCGTTGCCTGCCGTGACGGTGCCATCCTCTTCAAAAACGGGAGACAATTTAGCTAGACCTTCCAGGGTCGTTCCGGGACGATTACATTCGTCGCCAACGCAGACACCATCAACGATTTCTGTTTCTTTGGTTTCTTTGTTGACGATTTTCGCCCATTTTGTAGGCATGGGCATGATTTCGTCATCGAATAGGCCGGCTTGCTGGGCAGATGCTGTTCGCAATTGGCTTTCCAGGGAAAATTCGTCCTGATACTCCCGGGTTACATTATAGCGTCGAGCGACTACTTCAGCGGTATTTCCCATGGCCATAAAGATATCCGGAGAAATTTCCCTGATGGTTGGATGTGACTCGGATTTGCCTGGACTCTGCCGGGTTCCTGCTGATATAGACTCAACGCCACCCGCGATCATAATGTCCGAGCAGCCACTGCCTATCTGGTTGGCTGCAAAAGCAATTGAATTGAGACCTGATGAGCAGGCTCTTGAGATCGTCGAGCCGGCTACCGTCACTGGCAACTTGGACAGAATAACCGCTAGCCGTGCCAGGTTACCGCCCTGTTCGCCTGTTTGCGATGCGGCGCCGACGATGACGTCTTCAACTTCAGCGGGATCAACCTGATGATTCCTTTCCAGTAGTGAATCGATGCAGTGCGCGACCATATCATCGGGTCGAGTTAAATTGAATGTGCCTCGGAAAGACTTTGCTAGTCCTGTTCGAACGCTATCTACTATTACCACATCACGCATGCTGACTCTCCATTGGTTTTTCGTGATTGAATTAAGGCCATTGTGCCTCTTTTGGGTACCTGGAAACAACTAACAAAAGAAGCATTTGCTATATATTGATGCAGTTGATTGGTATAGATAGGCGATTATTGCCTAGGTTCGATGGTTTTTGCCAGGTGTTGGAGGCTTTCTCGTAAGCCACCAGACGCGTTTCTTGCTAACCAAAGACGTTCATGTTCTGCCATGATGCCGTGGATATCCGAGTCAAGATTCTGCTTCTTGACGGAATTACTTCTAAACAGTAGAAGTCTCTGGAGACCGTGAATGGCCATCTTTGAGGCATTACGCAGTTCATCCTGCACCAGCTTTAAGTCTGGCTGGGCGCTGTGGCGGAGCTTCTCACAGATGGATGACAGTTCGTTGATGCAGGCGTGCAGTTGACCATCACTGAGCCCTTGTGTTGCGCTGGGTTCATCACGCATGGACCAGAAAAGTGTCCTGTTGAATATGGTTGCATTGCGTATTTTACTGGGAGCCAGTCCAGGCACCTCCCCCAGTCGGATTAATAACTCGGCTGTGGCTAGGTCAGCCTCTCCAAGGAAAATAAGGTTGACCGCCTCGGCAAGATCCATTCTCTGGGTCGCCTTGTGGTTCCAACTGTGACCGGCCGCCAAGACAAATCCAGGATAACTGATCGGCAGGTACTGATGATGACCGTGATCTCCCCAGTCGGTTACCAGATACCCGGCTGCACCGGTTTTAAGGCCATTACGAGCTGCATTGGCCAGGTTTTTCTTGGCATTTTCAATGCGGCCGGTCAGAGAATTCCAGCTTGATGTGCCCGGGCACACATAGAACTCGAGATGCTGTTCGGCCATGTGTTCACATTCACGCTTGAACGGATGATCACCTTCGTAGCCCCAGTTCAGCGCAATCATGTTTTTAGGCAGTTGATCAAGGCAACTGGGTTGCCGCAAGACAATATCACTCCAGAACTGGGTTCGTCGGTGATGTCGATTACTTAGCTGGTTTATCCTCGCCAGGAAGTCTACGTAGACTTGAGTAGAACCCTTTTGTGAACATTTACGTTTGCTCCAGCCGAGCCCTAGTTCCCAGGGTTCATCACCGCCTATATTAAATAGATCGCCATCAAACAGCGGTAGGTACTCGCGATACAGTTCGTTGAGAAGCGCCAGGCTTTTTTGGTTAGGTCGCAGGGTGCTACCTGTGGCGAAATGGGTTTGAGACCAGGGATGCGTGAAACCGTCGGGGCATTCCGCATATTGGTGATACTGGGGGTGTTTTAGCCATCTTTCGAAGTGTCCAAAGGAATTCAGGTTAGGCACCAGGTTAATAAATCGTTCGTTGCAATAATGTTTTAAACTGAGGATATCGTTGCTATTGAGTGGGGAAGCGTCGGCCCAGACTTGTTGGTGATGTCGGAATGCAAAGGTATGCTCAGTGTAGAGCTGCAGTTGATTGATTTTCAGGCCAGCAAACTGATCGATTAATGTTTTCAGTGATTTCACCGTCGGCACTTTACAGCGGCTGATATCGAGCATGACACCGCGCTGCTGGAAGTCCGGATGATCTTCGATGTTAAAGCACTGAATTTCATCAGTCGCCTGGGCTAGTATCTGCTGTAGTGTCATAAGGCCGTAGAAGGTGCCCGATTCCGAGTTGGCAACGAGGTCTATGCCGCCTTCTCCTGCCCTCAAGCTGTAGGCACCTTCGGTCTTTTCGCCACCCTGCCTGATACGCAGCAAGACAGAATCTGTTTGCAGTTCACTGTAGGAAATCGTTAGCACAGGGTTTTTTTCAGCCATTCTCAAGAGGGTGCCGGTCAGACGTTCCGAGAGAGGCTGCTGGATTAGAATATGATGTCTTTGCCTTAACTGGAGTATTTTTTTCTGGAAAGATATCTTTCTGGGCGGCGGACAGATTTGCATGGCTGCATAATGAATTGAAATTCCACCTTATTAAGACATAATCAATGTGCGCTGTCATGTTACTTACGAGGCAATTTTATGTCCGCTTACTTATTAGCCATAGATCAGGGAACCACCAGTTCCAGAGCTATTATTTTTAATGAGGCTAGTGAGGTAGTTGCAGTAGCCCAACAAGAGTTCAAGCAGTACTTTCCTCGAGATGGCTGGGTAGAACATGATCCGGAGGAAATCTGGGCCAGCGTCCGGCAGGTGGTTGTACAGGCGCTGCAAGCCGCGGCACTTAAAGCTGATGATCTGACCTCTATTGGTATTACCAACCAGCGAGAGACTACCGTTATATGGGACCGAGTTACCGGTGAGGCGGTTCACCCAGCCATTGTCTGGCAGGATCGCCGAACTGCCGAAAAGTGTGAGGAACTGCGGTCAAAAGGCCTCTCAGACAGCATTCAAGCGAAAACAGGTTTGTTAGTTGACCCCTATTTTTCTGGTACCAAAGTTAACTGGATCCTGGATCAGGTTCCTACAGCCAGGGTCAGGGCAGAAGCCGGTGAGCTAGCCTTTGGCACCATAGATTCTTTCCTGCTGTGGCGGTTAACTGCAGGTAAGAGTCACAAGACCGATGCGACTAATGCTGCCAGGACCTTGATGTTTAATATTCATGAGCAGCAGTGGGATCAAGAAATCCTTGATTGGCTGGATATCCCTGCGGCCCTGCTTCCCGAAGTAGAAGATAGCAGTGCAGATTTTGGCCGCTGCGATCCTGATCTGTTTGGTGCCTCAGTCCCCATCGGAGGAATAGCCGGTGACCAACAGGCTGCGCTGATCGGCCAAGGCTGTTTTACTGAGGGGATGACCAAATCAACCTATGGAACAGGTTGTTTTGTCATTATGAATACAGGACATGCGGCAGTGACATCAAAAAATGCGTTATTGACAACCGTGGCCTATAGACTAAAGGGCAAGGTTACCTATGGTCTGGAAGGTTCTATTTTTGTTGCCGGGGCCGCCGTGCAGTGGTTGCGTGACGAGCTAAAATTGATTACTTCCGCCGCTGAAACAGAAGCACTCGCCCGCAGTAATCCAGACAGTCATGGGGTCTATATGGTGCCTGCTTTTACCGGTCTTGGCGCTCCTTATTGGGATGCTGAGGCACGAGGCGCCATACTTGGGCTCACCCGGGATTCCGGCATTGCCGATATCGTCACCGCAACGCTTCAATCCATGGCTTATCAGACCAGGGATCTGCTGAGTGCCATGCGCAGTGATGGTATCGAACCCCAACTTATTAGAGTTGATGGCGGTATGGTTGCAAATGATTGGATGGTGCAGTATCTCGCAGATATATTGCAGATCACGGTTGACCGACCTCAAATCATAGAAACCACCGCGCTCGGGGCTGCTTATTTGGCTGGGCTGCAGGCGGGTGTGTTCAGTTCATTAGATGAGCTTGCCGATAACTGGCAGTTGCAACATCGTTTCAGCCCGGAAATGGACGCAGCATCCAGCACCCGGCTTTATGAGGGCTGGCTTGACGCAGTCCGTCGTGTTCGCAGCAACTGATTTTAAAGGGTCTCAATTAGGTCACAGACGATATCGCAGATCTGCTCGGCCTCGTCTTGGTTGATAATCAGTGGAGGCAGTAGCCGGATCACTGAGTCAGCGGTGACATTGATTAAAAGGCCTTTTTCCAAGGCTTTCTGGACCAGTTCAGTGCAGGGGTGCTCTAGTTCGATTCCGATCATCAGGCCTTTACCGCGAATATCACGAACCAGATTAAGGTGTCCGAGTCGATCGGAAAATTTTTCCAGCATGTACTCACCGATGGTAGTGACGTGCTGTTGGATATCAAGCCTTTCAAATTCTTCCAGAACCGTCAGCGCTACGGCGCAGCTCAAAGGGTTACCGCCGAAGGTCGAGCCATGATTTCCCGGACCAAAGACCTCTGCCGCAGCACCACTGGCAAGGCAGACACCGATAGGGACCCCGTTGCCTAAACCCTTAGCTGTGGCGACCAGGTCAGGGGTGATCCCACTGTGTTGGTAACAGAAGTAGGCTCCTGTTCGGCAATTGCCGGATTGCACCTCGTCTATAATCATTAGCCAGCCCTGGGCATTGCAGATATTGCGGATTCCAATAAGGTACTCCTCATCAGGAATCTGTATCCCGGCCTCCCCCTGGATCGGTTCAATCAAGACCGCGACCACGTTTTGCATCTGTTCAGCAATCTGCTCGATGGATGCAAGGTCGTTATAGGGGACGCGAACAAAGCCACCGACCAGGGGTTCAAACCCAGCCTGGACTTTTCGATTTCCTGTTGCCGTTAGGGTTGCCATGGTGCGGCCATGGAAGGCGGCATCGGCAACGATGATGCAGGGTTGCTCAATACCTTTCTTATGACCGTAAAGCCGGGCAATTTTTATCGCACATTCGTTGGCTTCCGCGCCGGAATTACCAAAAAACATGTTATCCATGCCGGATAACGATGCTAGCTTTTCGGCTAGCTTTTCCTGATGGGGAATTCGGTAGAGATTCGATGTATGCAGAAGTTGCTGGCTTTGCGCGGCAAGCGTTTGAGCGACTGCCTCATTCGCATGGCCCAATGCTATAACACCCAGGCCAGAGAGGGCGTCAAGATAGCGATTACCTTTGTCATCATAAAGCCAGGGACCTTCACCTCGTTCAAATGCAATATCAATGCGACCATAAGTTGGCATAATGGCATTCATAATATTTTCTTCCTTTGTGGATATGTCGCCTAAGGACTGAAATAATAAACCAGAAGTGCCGGAGTCAAAAGCTCCAGTTGAGGAGAACGTCGACTTTGAACCAAATTGAACTGGCAATCTTTGTGTCTCGTTGCGTCGCAATTTGTGAAGAAATGGGGGCAGTACTGCGACAGGCGGCATTTTCCCCAAATATAAAAGATCGACTGGATTTTTCCTGTGCCTTGTTTGATAGCAGCGGAGAATTATTTGCTCAGGCCGCTCATGTGCCTGTTCATCTAGGCAGTATGGCCTTTGCCATGGCCTATATTGTTGAAAAAAGAGCGTGGGCCGAAGGCGATATGCTTATTTTTAACGATCCGTACCTAGGTGGGACGCATTTACCGGATGTGACGTTGGTGCAGCCTTTCTTCGTCGCGGCTCAATTACTGGGTTTTGTGGCAAATCGAGCTCATCATGCCAATATTGGGGCAGATTCTCCCGGTTCCATGCCCATATCTTCGACTCTAGAAGAAGAGGGTTTATTGATAGCACCTTCCTATTTATTTCGTCAGGGAAACCCTGATGAGGCTCTTTTCACCCATCTAGAAACCCACTTAGGGGGTAATACTATCGGCGATCTTGCAGCCCAGGGTAGCGCTAATGCGCTAGGTGTCCAGCGTATAGAAGACCTGGCTTCAAAAACGGGTGCTTGCGTCTTTCAGCAAGCTGTACAACAAACCAACCAGTATGGCTTTGATATTGCCTTGAAGAGTCTCAAAGTCATTCCTGTTGGTCGTTACCAGTTTGAAGATAGACTTGATGATGACGGCTTTGCCGGTCGGGATCTTGCCATTGCGGTTACAATCGATGTCAGTGAGGATCACTTGACCGTTGATTTCAGTGGTACTGACAACCAGGTTAAAGGCAATGTTAATTGTCCGCTTTCGGTGACAGCGGCGGCGGTGTTTTATTGTTTTCGTTGTCTCCTTCCCGAATATGCGCCGGCCTGCTCGGGTATTTTCAAACCGATTCATATTTCAGCTCCCGACGCCTGTCTGGTTAATGCGCAGCGACCGGCAGCGACCGCTGCCGGTAATGTGGAGACTTCCCAGCGAATTGTTGATTGCATTTTTGGCGCGCTGGCACAGGCTTTACCAGACATCATTCCGGCTGCAAGTCAGGGCACCATGAATAATATTGCCATGGGAATCCATCATGACGACCAGGGTGTTTCATGGGATTATTATGAAACTTTAGGTGGAGGAACCGGCGGCGGCCCTCTTGGACCTGGTATTAGTGCCGTGCAATCGCATATGACTAATACGCTTAATACGCCAATAGAAAGCCTGGAGATGCATTTCCCGCTGCGGATTAAGCGGTATCAAATTCGTCGCGGCTCGGGTGGTGAGGGGCGGTATTCAGGTGGAGACGGTCTGATCAG
Source organism: Gammaproteobacteria bacterium (assembly GCA_018666555.1). GTDB lineage: Bacteria > Pseudomonadota > Gammaproteobacteria > Pseudomonadales > Azotimanducaceae > UBA9926. The sequence goes on along the minus strand of JABIZD010000197.1, from coordinate 8,108 downwards.
GGAATATGAGTTTCTGAGTTCTGCTGAAGCGACTTTAATAACGGAACGACGCCGTCATTCTCCCTGGGGATTATCTGGGGGGAGACCCGGTCAGGCAGGCAGCAATATGCTCGATGACGTACCATTGCCTGGAAAGTGCCAGCTGACGGTCGAAGCGGGTCAGATCCTCCGGGTTGAGACTCCTGGAGGTGGTGGCTGGGGATAAATAATCCCATTGATGTATAGCCGCTTGTGGCTTTTCTGCGATATTTGAATTGGGATACGGTTGTACCGAGTGTCGGAGATGTGGTGAGTCAGGATTGTTTGTATTTGTTGGATTATTGCTGCTCATGCATTTAACTTTCCTGAAAACAAGTTAGAATGAAGCCGTTACGTCCTTAACAGAGAGCCAGTCAATGGAAGTGTTAGAAGTTATACAACAGCAAGTGCAGGAAAATCCTATCCTCATCTATATGAAAGGATCGCCGGATCAACCCCAGTGCGGATTCTCTTCCCAGGCCAGTCAAATGCTAATTTCCTGTGGTAAAAGATTTGCCTATATCGATATTCTGGCAAATCCGGACATTCGCGCTAATTTACCTGCTTTTTCGGAGTGGCCGACTTTCCCGCAGTTATTCGTAAAGGGGGAATTAGTCGGTGGCTGCGACATTATTAGCGAGATGTACCAGAGCGGAGAGCTGCAGCCTCTTTTGGAAGAAGCTGCCGGTGAAGAGGAACAGGCCAGCTAAACCTGAGGTCATTGCTTATTTAAGTTGTTGCCATTGATTGACAACATCACAGAATATTTCGGCTGTTTTCTCACAGTCATAAATGGCCGAATGAGCCTCACTGGCATTAAAAGAAATCCCGGCTGATTCGCAGGCCCTAGCCAGCACGGTCTGACCGTAGGCCAGGCCACATAAAGTCGCTGTATCAAATGACGAAAAAGGATGGAACGGATTTCGTTTTATCCCGCAGCGCTCTGCTGCCTGATTTAAGAAGGCCTGATCAAAAGAGGCGTTATGGGCGACGATAACGGCTCTTTGGCAGCCGGTTCGCTTTACCTCGGCACGTATGCCACTGAAAATTTCGGTCAGGGCTTGTTTTTCCGGAACCGCCAGTCGAAGAGGATTATATGGGTCAATACCGGTGAATTCCAGGGATGCCTGCTCTATGTTTGCCCCTTCAAAGGGAATGATATTGTGAAAGAATTGTTCTCCTGGATGCAACTGACCTTTATCATCCATTTCGATTAGAATCGCTGCGAATTCAAGGACCGCGTCAGTACTGCTGTTAAAGCCACCGGTTTCCAGGTCAATGACAACAGGAAGAAATCCCCTGAAGCGGCTGGCGATAGGTGCTTTCTGGTCGTTCAAGATGATTCGCTTGAGTTATTAACGACCTGCCAGTGGACGGCTTCCCCAGCTCTCAGCGGAACCAGGTCGGACTCGCCAAAACGCATTTTAGATGGGCAGACCCATTCGGTTTCAATCAGCTTAATTGTTCCGGTATTGCGTGGTAACCCATAAAAGTCAGCACCGTAGCAGCTGGCAAAGCCTTCCAGGGCATGCAAGCCATTGTTGTTGGCAAAGGCCTCGGCATAGAGTTCGATGGCAGCATGCATGGTATAACAGCCTGCAGCACAGCCGCAGGCGTTTTCTTTCGCTGACACTGGGTGGGGTGCAGAATCTGTTCCCAGGAAAAAGCTTGGGTCACCTGACGTCGCAGCCTTGATCAGAGCTTGCTGATGTCGGTCTCGTTTCAGTACGGGCAGACAATAAAGAGTTGGTTTGATGCTACCTACCAGCATGTCATTACGATTGTAGAGCAGATGGTGAGCGGTAATGGTTGCACCGATGTTGTGAGTCGATGCTTTTACAAAATCAACCGCTTCTGTCGTCGTGATATGTTCGAAAATAATTTTCAAGTCAGGGAACTGCTGCACGAGCGGCTCCAAGTACTGTTCGATAAATATTTTCTCTCTATCAAATATGTCTACGCTCGCGTCAGTGACTTCACCATGAACGGCCAGGCGAAGATCGTGCTTCTGCATTTCTTCAAAAACTGGGTAGAGGCCTTCAATGGCGTTGACGCCGGCATCTGAGTGGGTTGTAGCCCCTGCTGGGTAGAGTTTACAGGCGTGGATAATGCCGCTGTTGGCAGCATCTTTAATCGTCTCTGCGCTGGTTTGATCTGTAAGGTAGAGGGTCATCAATGGGTTAAAAGATCGATGCTCGGGGACTTGACTGAGAATCCTATCACGGTAGCGAGTTGCATCTAAACGGGTTAACACCGGTGGTACCAGATTCGGCATGATAATGGCCCTGGCAAAATAACGGCTCACATCCTGCGTTGTTGCAGCAAGGTAGGCGTCGTCTCTCAGGTGAACGTGCCAGTCATCAGGTTGGCGGATGGTCAAGGTGCGCATTTGGGTATTGTAACACTCCTGTAAGGACACTGGCTTGATTACTGGCAAAGGTTTACCATACGCAGCTTGTTAACAAACCTCCAAAGGGTGTTATGGAACAGATCAATAAAGTAGTTCTGGCTTATTCAGGCGGGTTGGATACTTCAGTGATTCTGCGCTGGCTGCAGGAAACTTATCAATGCGAGGTGGTTACTTATACTGCAGATCTAGGCCAGGGTGAAGAACTCGAGCCTGCTCGAGTAAAAGCCGAAAGTATGGGTATAAAGGAAATTTATATTGATGATGTCAAGGAGGAATTCGTTCGGGATTTCGTATTTCCCATGTTTCGATGCAATACCGTTTACGAAGGTGAATATCTGTTAGGGACGAGTATTGCCCGTCCGTTGATTGCAAAAAGGCTGGTGCAGATTGCTGAGCAGACCAACGCCCAGGCAATAGCTCATGGGGCAACCGGAAAAGGTAATGATCAGGTGCGTTTTGAATTGGGTGCTTATGCCCTGAACCCGGATTTAAAGGTGATTGCACCCTGGCGGGAATGGGATCTTAGTTCCCGTGAATCATTGATGGCTTTTTGTGAGCGCTATCAGATCAAAGTTGATAAAAAGCATGGCGAGAAATCCCCTTATTCCATGGATGCTAATTTGCTGCATATCTCTTATGAAGGGGCTGAACTGGAGGACCCTGCAGTTGAGCCAAATGAATCTATGTGGCTGTGGTCGGTAGCGCCGGACCAGGCACCGGATCAACCGACTTATCTGGAATTAGGTTATCGACATGGTGATCCCGTGTCACTTGATGGGAAACAGTTCTCACCGGCTAACCTGCTCGCCGAACTAAATCGGCTCGGAGGGGAAAACGGAATTGGTCGAACTGATATTGTCGAGAACAGATACGTTGGTATGAAGGCTCGAGGCTGTTATGAAACGCCGGGAGGAGCTATTTTGCTCAAAGCCCACCGAGCCATTGAATCCATTACCCTCGACCGGGAGATGACTCACCTCAAAGACGATTTAATGCCAAGGTACGCGAGTTTGATCTATAACGGTTATTGGTGGAGCCCGGAACGAAAGGCCCTGCAGGCGTTGATTGATGAATCGCAACAGGTCGTCAACGGTACGGTCAGGCTAAAGTTGTATAAAGGTAACATTATGGTTGTCGGCAGGGAGTCCAAACAGGATAGCCTTTATGATGCCAACGTAGTTACTTTTGAAGATGATGCCGGGGCTTATGATCAGGCAGATGCTGCTGGTTTCATTAAACTTAATGCACTGCGTTTGCAGATGGCGAGTAGAAAGGGCCGTAAGCTGATTTGATGCCAGGTAAGCGATCGGCGCTTCGCTGGCTAGCTATTCCTGCTTCAGCAGTTGGCGTTCCTTGCCTCTGAATTCGCACTCATCAAACACCACGCAGGCACCGCATTTCGGATTCCTTGCGGTACAGATGTAACGTCCGTGAAGAATCAGCCAGTGATGAGCATCAGTGATAAATTCGTCGGTAATGACCTTGAGGAGCTTCTGCTCAACCTGTAGTACATTTTTACCTGGAGCGAAGCGAGTCCGGTTGGAAATGCGAAAAATGTGCGTATCAACAGCCATGGTTGGTTCACCAAAAGCCGTGTTCAGGACAACGTTGGCGGTTTTTCGACCAACGCCGGCGAGTGCTTGTAGTGCTTCTCTGGTTCTGGGTACTTCGCCGCCGTGGATTTCAAGTAAGCTATGGCAGGTTTTGATGATATTTGCAGCTTTGCTATTGAACAGGCCAATGGTCTTGATATAAGACTTCAAACCGCTAACGCCGAGTTCGGCAATGGCAGCAGGGGTGTTGGCGACAGCGTAAAGTTTTTCAGTCGCTTTGTTAACGCTGACATCGGTTGCCTGCGCCGACAGGATTACCGATATCAATAGCTCGAAGGTCGACTCAAATTTGAGTTCCGTCGTGGGGCTGGGATTTTCATCACGTAACTTGCTGAGAAACTGGTAGCGTTTTGCGGCGTTCATGTCGTAATTCCAGATAGTTTTTAAATGCAATAATGCAGCCGAATACCAGAAAGGCACCTGGTGGTAGTGTGGCCAATAAAATGGGGAAGTCGTGAAGATGTAGGGTTAGGTCGCTGGTAGCGGTGCCCAGGATGATATCCATGTGGGCGAATAGGGTACCGTAGCCAATGATCTCCCTCAGGCTGCCGAGTACTACCAGCACCAGGAGAAATCCGAGGCCCATCATAAGGCCGTCCAGAACGGCATATTTGACCGGACTTCGTGAGGCCAGTAATTCGGCTCTACCTAAAATAGCGCAGTTGGTCACAATTAGAGCGACAAATAAACCGATTCTCTGGTGTAACTCATAAAAGTAGGCCTGTAGGCATAGATCGGCCAGAGTCACTGAGGAGGCGATCACGAGAATCTGGATGGGTAGCCGTACCTGTTGATGAAGATGGTTGCGAATCAGGCTGATTAAAAAGTTCGAACTCAGCATGACCATTAAGGTGATGACACCCAGGCCCAGAGCTGTGGCCAGGTGACTGCTGACTGCCAGGAGCGGGCATAGCCCGAGTAGTTGAACCAGGGCCGGGTTATTTCGCCAGATGCCATCGAAGGCGATACTTTTGTAACTAATCATCAGAGCGCTTCTCCGTGGCTGTGCTATTGATCAGCACTGGTTGAGCATTTGCCAGGGTTTTACCGACTGCCCGGGTTACAGCACGTGTTGTAATCGTCGCTCCGCTGACATGATCAAAAGTGCCCTGGTCGCGCTTTAACTCGAATATGGCTGACCCATGCTGCTGCTGGATAAACTGGTTAAGCCAATCGGACCTTGCTGTTTCTATGACATCGCCGATACCCGGTGTTTCGTTGTGTTCTACAATACGAATGCCGCGCACCTGACCATTAAGGTCAACTGCTAGCCAGCCTAGAATAGCGCCATTGTAGCCCTGCCGGGTAGTCAATGGCAGGATAAACCCGGTAGGGTCTGAGTTAAGATGGCTAGCATAAACCAGTGCAGTAGACGGCTGTTTGGTGAGAGTTTCATTGGCATTGGGCAATACCTTGGCGAGTTGTGCCAGCGCATAGACTTGCTGGTTGTGTTTTATCCTGTTTTCGGTGAGCCAGTGCATTACGGCTAGCGTCACAGCGCAGATAAGGGCAATGGTGGTGAAGGTTTTTACGGGTTTATTCATGATCAGAGTTTATTAATTGATGTTCTCGGCCTAACCATAGGTCGAGCAGCGGTGTGCTGGCGTTCATTAATAGAATCGCGAAAGCCAGGCCATCCGGGTAAGCACCGATACTACGAATCAGGAATATCAGCAAGCCCACGCAGGCGGCGAAGATTAGCTGGCCGGTTCTGGAATCCGGAGAACTGACTGGATCAGTTACGATAAAAAAAGCGCCCAGCATGGTGGCTCCGGAGAACAGATGGAATAAGGGTGAGCCGAGGCTAGCTGAGCTGCCCGAGTCGTAAAAAGCCAGGCTAGGTATTAGCAGGCCGGCTAACATGGCCGCCGGCATGTGCCAGGAAATGACCTTGACCCTAAGCAGGTATAGGCCACCGAGCAGGAATGCCAGGTTGATCCAGGTGAAGGCATGCAAGACGTTTGCCTGATCCGCTAGAAACTCCATGACAGTCTGGCCCTGCCGATGTCTGAACAGGTCCAGTGGAGTCGCTCCACTGAATCCCTGGATTTCTATCAGGCCTGTCTTCATTGCTGCGAGGGTTTGCAGGTCATAGGTGACTGGGCCATTGTAATGCCATTGGGTCATGGCTAAAGGGAAGGCGATAATAAGACCTGCGTAGCCAACCATAGCGGGATTGAAAATATTCTGGCCAAGTCCTCCATAAACATGTTTGCCAAAAACTAGCGCGAAGATGACGCCTGCGATGGCGATATGAATGGGAAGAAAAGGCGGCAGGGCCAGCCCGAGTAGAGCACAGCTAAGCAGGCCGCTACCGTCAGTCGGGTAGCCTGCGGCAGAGGGGTTCAGTTTGTAAATAAGCGTTTCACAGATCCAGCCGGAGGCTATGCAAATGACCAGGTTGAACAGGATTCCAAGTCCGTAGAAGTAGATCATCACCATAGCGCCCGGTGCCAGAGCCAACATCGTGTGGTACATGAATTGTCTAGTATTCATGGGTTGAGCTGATTTCTGAGCGCATCAAGGAGTTCTTCGGCCTCGCTGGGCTTAGGCCTGTTGGCGACCTGGCTGGCGCTGCCTGCCAGTCTTTGCTCATGTCGGGCATATTTTTTTTCGAACCTGAGCGCCATCGCTCGCTCTTCCGACAATATTTTATTGTTGTGTTTCATGACATGAAAGGTCCGGGTCAGAGGCAATTCGCTTGGGCAGGACCGATCACACAAGCCGCATTCAATGCAGTCAGACAGGCGTAGCTGCTCAGCGAGAGTGGCATTATTGGCGGCGAGGAAAAGCTGCTGTGGAGCTAGTTCGCGAGGGCAGGCCTGCATGCACTCGCTGCAATGGATACAGGGAATGTCAAAGTCTGGGAGCAGCTTGGCCGTGTTGCTGTGGCTAACCGGGATAAGGTCAATGCAGTCTACCGGGCAGGGTGGTAGGCAGAGGCCGCATCCGGTGCAATCCAACTGCACGATGGTGTGCATTAGTTGTGGTGCACCAATAATTGCGTCAACGGGACAGGCTTTGACACAGAGCGAGCAGCCGATACAGTCGTTTTCTCCTATAACTGCACTGACGGGTTGGTCAATTGCGGTAAGTTCTTCTGCCAGCGGCAGTTCCGGACGATTTAACAGGCCTGCCAGATTTGCGATTAGCACTGTTCCGCCAGGTGGGCAGCGATTGATGCTTTCGCCTTCTGCGACAGCCTCAGCGTAGGGTCGACATCCTGCAAAGCCACATTGAGCACATTGGCTCTGCGGCAGCAGTTCGTTGATAGCGTTAATTACATCACTGTCATCGGCACTTAAATGTGCGGCACTGATTTGCAACAGCAATCCTGTAAAAAGCGCTAATCCACCCAGTAGCAATACAGCTAGAATAATACTGGTCATGTGTTCATGCCGGTGAAACCAAGGAAGGCGAGTGAGATAAGACCTGCGGAGATCATATTAATCGCAGCACCCTGAAAAGGCTGTGGTATACGATAGCTTTCCTGTTTCAGCCTAATGGCTGAGAAGATCACGATCAGCAGTGAAAACCCGAGTGCGGCACCGAGTCCCAGTATAATGGCATCTATAAAACTTTGGTTCTGTCGGACATTGATCAAGGCTACACCGAGCACCGCGCAGTTAGTGGTAATGAGCGGCAGGAATATACCCAGGACCTGGTGCAGTATGGGTTGAGTGGCTCGGATGACTACTTCTGTAAATTGAACCAGTACTGCGATGACAACGATAAAGGTGATGATGCGCAGGTATTCAAGATTAAGGGGTAGTAAAATAGTGTGTTCAATGATGAAGCTAACGGCTGATGCCAGGGTAAGCACGAATGTGGTCGCCGCTGCCATGCCGATAGCGCTGGTCATTTTCTGGCTGGCACCCATGAAGGGACAAAGACCTAGAAATTGCACGACCACAAAGTTATTGACGAAGATCGCACTCAATAGAATGGTCAGGGTTTCTGGCATGGGCGCTAGGGCATCATCTTACTTTCATACCGGGCAGGGCGCCTGAATCAGGAGAAATCAGGAATATGTCGCCGTCGCCGGGTCCGGCTGCCAGGACCATACC
>JABIZD010000192.1 GCA_018666555.1 Gammaproteobacteria bacterium | reverse complement strand
TGTAACGAGCCAGTTCAGGATATTTCCCAACCTCTGAGTCGCCACCTTGCCTGCACAAATTGCTTTGAGTTTTTGCACTGCTGCAAGATGTGTCATTTTTTTAGCACTGGGGCAACTGGCCAGTGTGATCATGACCTGACTGACCCACCTGCTGAGAAAACAAATGCAAATTTCTGCGATTATTTCAGTCCCTCTCATCGGCAAGGGACTGATTTAAGGCAGCAGCACCGGCAGGCAAGTCAATCATTAGATGACCTTTTTGGCGATGCTGATCATACAACTGGAGAAAGCAAACCGGATAAAGATATTGATTCCAGGTTATCCAGTCTGTTTGATGATGATTGAACGCCACTCGGATGCTCCAACTGAGCCTCTAGTCGGGGTCCAGGGATATTACCGGCAGCGGGTGAAGCCTTCAGTTGCCATCCTTTGTGAAGTGAGATGTAGCCCTGACGCCTTGATTTAGTCCAGGTGCAGGTGCCGGGTCAAACAGGCTATGACCTGGCCAGGAATGACGAGGTATTCAGTACTACCTCAGATGACCCCGCTGGATTTCAGTTCAGCATAATCTGATTCTGAGTAGCCTAACTCGATTAGAATTTTCCGGGTGTCGGCGCCGAGTAAGGGCGGGGCGGTATTGGCTTTGGGCCCATCAGGGAAGGCCATATAACCTGCTTTGACAACCTTGATTTCTTTATCTGGTTGATTGGGAGAGGCCATGCTGGCAAAGACCTCTCGGTGCTGCAGTTGAGGGTCAGCAATGACCTGAGGGAGATCTCTGATTTCAGCGACGGGAATCCCGCGCCTGGCAAGGTCGTCTAGCCATTCCAGGGTATTTTTTTGCTTAAGTTTCTCAGTCAGGTAGTCATGAACTTGATGTGCATTTTTAGCCCGACTGCTGGGATCGATAAATTCGGGCCTTTTTAGATCCTCACTTGTCCCAAGTGCTTCAAATAGCTTTTCAACCTGGTTTTGTCTCAGGGCGGTAATCTGTATGAATCCATCTTTAGTGGCAAAGACGTTGGCAGTGGGTTGACCTGTAGGTGACACATTTCCCATCAAACCCAGTATCCTCCCCTGGTTAAAATAATTGCTGAATTGGGCGGCCTGAACGACGATGGCAGTATCGAGCATGGCAACATCTATATATTGTCCCTGGCCCGTGGTTGATTTTCTATGCAGAGACGCAGCGATCGAAAAAGCGGCATTCAAAGCGGTCGCCATATCGACAGGCATAAATCCAGTGCGAGTAGGGCCAGTTTCATTGTGGCCATTCTGGCTCATCATTCCAGATGCGGCCTGAATTGCACCGTCATAGGCTCCTTCTCCGGCCTTAGGTCCCTGCTGGCCATAACCCGTTATAGAACAGTAGATCAGATCAGGTTTCAGTTCCTTCAGAGTAGTATAGTCCAGACCTAATTTAGTCATGGTGCCGGCTTTAAAGTTCTCAATTACCACGTCAGCATTGATGATTAATTTTCTGACAATCTCTTTAGCCTGGTCTGATTTTAGGTTCAGGGTAAGGCTTTTTTTGTTTACATTCATTGCCAGGAAGGCTGGTGACAGGGCTTTTTCATCCGCGCTCATCAAGTTGCGTGTTTGGTCACCGGTAATGGGCTGCTCTATTTTGATGACCTCTGCCCCAAGCAGGGCTAATTGCATTGCAGCAAACGGGCCGGCAAATACCTGAGTGAAATCGAGAATGGTTATTCCTTCAAAAGCCTGGGTCATAATGAGTCCTTCCAGCATTTGTCTTGATAAGACGTTTTTTTGATCCCCGAAGGGTAACCAGGCAATTCTTCCATAAAACTGACCCTTCTGGTAAATTTTATGGAAGAATTTTGGGTATGTTGGTGTTTCTAAAGCCATTGCATTGATAATGCGACTGCGGCAATGAAACGAGTTGAAGCAAGTTTGCGCTAGTGTAGATGGTGGTGGCGTTTAGCATCGATGTGGTTTAGTAAAATAGTCCTGCTTTCCTGGTTTTCCAAGGCGCCGAGGGTTTATGAGTAGACGGGTCAGTTCGGCCATAACGAATATGAATAATCACTGTTTGACTTTGAACGCAAAGCGAGCGCTGTAAGGGTAGCTCTGGTAATGCCTTGATTTTTGCGATAGCAGCGCTGAGAACACAGCCGAGATTATTGGTATTACAGCCTGTATTTTTCTGTAGAAGGCGCTTTTTGTGCAATCAACTATAGAGACATTGGGTCTGGGTGCAGAATAATTGAATAACTATAACGCGGTTGACCCAGTTCCAGGGGAGGTTACAAGTTCATTTTTATCTTGAGCGCGCCACAACAGCCACCATTGTCTCCAGCCAAATCCTATAATAATGATGTAGATGCAGAAGAGTAATGCGGTGAAGTATAAAGCCCTGTCGATATACAAATAGATAGAAACGATATCGATAATCAACCAGTAGAACCAGTTCTCGAGTATTTTTTGGGTCACCATATAAGTTGTAAGGATGCTCGATACAGTGGTGAAAGCATCAAGGTAGGGTAATCTTGCGTCGGTCTGGATAAGAATACTGCCAGCGATGTAGGTAGCAGTAGCAATAAAGCCAAGGTTAATCAGATGTTGTCTGAGCGGCCATGTTCTGATTGGTAGAGGTTGGCCATGACCATCTCGCTGCCATTGCCGCCAGCCGTATACAGCCATGCCAGCATAGTAAATCTGCAAAAGGCTCTCCATATACAATTGAACATCAAAGAAAACGTAGAGATATACCAGGCTAGACAAAAATGCGGCAGGCCAACATCCTAGCCGTTGTTTGACTGCTAGCAGGAGATAGCAGATGGCAAGAATCACTGCGATCAGCTCGATTAATGAACTTGATAGGGCCTGGTTCAGGAGTAGCTGCCAGGGGTTAGTCACGGGAAATACTCAAAGGTTACTCCGCCAACGCGAGGTTCCCCGAATTGGAAATAAGGTTCGGTGACATAGTATTTCCTGGGGTCGTTTCCAAAACTACCAAAACCGCGCGTATAAGTCGTTTGATTGGTCAGGTTGCGGCACCATAGGCTTAGCCGAAATCGCTCGCTTTCCAGACCAATTCGAGCATTGACCAAAAGGAATGAGCGGCTGCGAGCGGGGTGCCGATCGGAAAAGTAATAATCGGCCTTGGAATCAATTGAGATGCCTGCAAACCAGTTATCTGATGCATAGTCCAAAGTCATGCTTGTCATATAACGAGGTGATTGTGCTTGCTCGCGGCCACTGAGATCTTCTCCGAATTCGTTAATGAATTGGTCAAACCGGGTTTTCAGCAGGCCGGCGGATAGACCCGTCTGCCAGCGCTCGTTGATAAGCCATTGGGCTTCCAGTTCAATCCCTCTATTTGTGCCCTCGGCGGCATTACCAAGAAAGTCGATGAATTCCGTGCTGCCATCTGGACGTGGCCGTAACAGAGAACTTTTAACCTGTTGATCTCTGCGCTGGGCATAGAATATAGCGGATCGAAATCGCAGGCGATTATTGGCAAAAGTTCCCTTGTAGCCCAATTCAGCTTCAAGCAGGGTTTCTGATTGGAACTCTCTGAGATCCTCATCAAGCGTGCCGTCGGTGTTGAAACCGCCTGCTTTAAAGCCTCTTGCCAGGCTGATGTAAGACATGGTCTCATCGCTCAGCTGGAACTGTAATGCCAGTCTGCCTCCCCACAACGTATCCTCGGGGTCAAATTCCAGGAGTGAGCTGTCCGTAAATTGACTGCTTCTATGCTCTATCCGAAGGCCGGTAATGACTGCCAAGGTGCTACTTAAGGTTGTTTCCAGTTCACCGTAAAGAGCGACTGATTCAACCTCATGAGTGCTTCTGTAATCATCTACAGAGAAGGTATATTGCCGCTCCAACTGGATTTTGCTGCGCTGGTGATAGAGCCCGACTAACCAGTTTGTAGATCCGGCCAGTATTTTGCTTTGTTGATTTGACAACAATCGCAACTCCAAGCTTAGGTTGTCACGCTCCCGGAAATAGTGGTCAGTGGAGGTATACGACCAAGGGTGAATATCGGTGAAACTCCAGTCTTCGTCATAGCCGTAGCCGATATCTGAGTTGCTGATATTGGCGATTGCGGCCAGGGTCAGCCTGGCTAACTCAAAATGGCCCTGGAGACCGATTGCATCGCTGCGTTGCCGGTCAAAACCGGGTTCATCTGACAAGGTGGTTCGCGTATTGTCCAGCGAAAAAGCATCGTAACCGTTGTCAATATCTGAATGAAGAAGGTTCACCAGTAGGTTATTTGGTCCACTGAGCTGAAATCGCAGTTTTGTCCGGATTAGCAACTCATCCTGGCCATTGGTGTCAGATCTGTTCAGATGGCTGTTGCTATAGTAGCCATCGCTCTGGTGTTTGGAGACAACGGTTCGGCTACTCAACTGACCATTTAAGGGCAGGTTAAGCATCGCTGAAGTAGAAGTAGTATTGTACTCAGCTGCACTGAGAGCTAGTTTCATATCCAAATTAGGAGTTGGGTCATAACTTTTTAGGTTGATGAGCCCAGCGAGTCCGTTTGCACCGTATCGGGTTCCTCTGGGTCCTCGCAGAACCTCGATTTGCTCAATATCAGTTAGGCTAGCGATACTGGCTGAACCACTGAAATCGACCTGGTCGATGAGGACGCCAACTGAGGAATTGATGGGTTCAACAAATTGACTTCTTTCGCCAATACCACGAATTTGAAAAAACCGTGGTCGGTTAGAGCCCATGGAATAATTGAGATTGGGGATGGCGTTGAGTACTTCTTCGAGATGTTGGCTATTGCGGTTGGATATTATGTCCGCACTGATGACGGTGATGCTGGTAATGGTGTCGATTTCAGGGCGATTACGAAAATCTGCGCTGACCTTTACTTCCGGTAATTCAGCTCGCACCTGTGAGGTACCGGTAGCATCAGCATAGGCCAGGCTGTAGCCCAGCAGCATTGGTAGTATTCGTGAAGAGAGGAGGAAGAGTCTTTTTTTGTAGAATGTCCGGTCACTGAAATGACGGTTTTGTAGAGTCTTAGCAGAGATCGCGAGTAGCTGGAAAGCGTCTGCGGCGGGTATCTTGAGTGCATACGCAGCTATAAAAATAGCCCTCATTCGCAATGCCTGGATTCCAGTCATTTTTAAATTACTTGGTTTTACCTGCAAATGCATTTCAACCGCCGTGTTATTGCTAACGGCAGCGGCGGGTTGTTGCGATATAGAAGGGGGGTTGATCATCAATCTTTTCCTACGCCGGTATTATCCGGATCAGGTTCCAGGGTTTGCTATCCGCTAGCATCTCAGGTCCTTAGACCACCCCTAAGTTGGTAGATAATTATATAGTGGTATGGCTCATTATGTAAGGTGCTCTGATTCCCAGCCAAAATTCAGGCGGTTACCGGCGAGGTCTTCGATGCAGAAGTCAGTGAGCCCGTAAGGGGAGTCATCGATAGCACGGATAATCTTTACGCCCCGGCTTTTACAACGCTGATAAAGGGCTTTTGTATCGGCGGTAAAGAAATAGGCATCAGATTCTATGGGCTCTCGATGGTTAGGTTGAGGCGATCGTCTCCTGATCTGGATATGAATTTCAAGGTCGGCTCGCTTTAGCACTGCGTAAACCGGGTTGTTATCCATGCCTGTGAAGATGCCTCCAGGGCAGGTAAAATTTAGGTTGTCGTTATACCAATTGACACTCTCAGGAACATTTTCCGCACCCAGTACTGGCGCGACTCGAGCCTTATTTTTATGCATGAGCCAATTTCCTGTCGTCTGTGTTGTGATAATTTTCAACGTCGGAGAAGCTCATTAGTAATTTATATAAGAATCTGGCTGTAGAGTAAATCAGCACGTAAGGACGTTCTTTATGAACCTTGCGAGTTTCACTTTCTTTACCGAGTCAGGTCGTGCTGGATTAGGGAGCTTTGGCAAGGTTGCTCTCATGCCACCAGTGGACTGATATCTGGTTGTGTTTTCCAGGCGGGATTAGCTTGCTGGAAGGCATAGGCCAGTTGTAGAACTGCCAGGTCCTGCTGCGGGCCACCAATTATTTGTAGCCCGACTGGCAGGCCGTGCCGGGTAAACCCACAGGGGATAGAAATTGCGGGCAGCCCCAGGGGTGAAAGATAGTAACAGGATTTCATCCAGTCAATGTAGGTTTCCATTATAACACCGTCTATGTCCTTCACGTACTCATCATCAATTGAAAAGGGCGCGACCTGGACCACCGGAAGCAGGAGGAACTCGTAATTGCGGAATAATTCGGAAAACCGGTTGAATAGTTGCGTTCGCGCTTTCTCTGCTGCACCCATATCCTTGCCGGTAAGTGCCAGTCCGGCTTCCGCGTTCCAGATAATGGTGTCCTTATAAAAATCGCGTCTGTGCGCAATGTCATCTCCGAATCGCATAGCAAAAGACCAGGCTCTGAGGGTTTTGAAGGCGGTATCCGCGCCACTGAAGTCTGGGCAGTGGTTGTCAATTCGACAACCTATATCAGTCAGGGGTTGAGCGGCCTTATCGATGATGTTCCTGACTTCGGATTGCACTGGAATCTGGCCGTCAAAATCCGAACTGAGAGCGACCCTGACATTTTTGAAATCCCTGTCGAGGGGTTTTAAATAGGCTTGCCCTGATTCTTGAATGGATAATGGTGCTCTCGGGTCCGGCCCTGCAATAGCCGCCATTAGTAGCGCGCAGTCCTCGACCGTTCTAGCCATGGGACCACTGGTTGGAAGATTGAACCATCCAGCTTCTGAGGGAACGCTGGGCACTCGGCCAGCCGATGGACGTAATCCAACGACATTACAGAAACTAGCAGGGTTTCGAAGGGACCCTCCCATGTCGCTGCCATCACATAGGGGCAGCATCCTTGAAGCCAGGCTTACAGCAGCGCCACCGGAGCTGCCGCCACAGGTCTTGGATAGGTCGTAGGGGTTTTTTGTTGACCCGAACACTTCATTAAATGTCTGTGATCCCGCCCCCCATTCGGGTGTATTGGTCTTGCCTATGGTAATAGCGCCTGCATCCTGCATTCTTTGCACGATCAAGGCGTTTTCATCCGGAACATAGTTCTCATACAGCCTCGAACCGAATGTAGTACGAATCCCCTTAGTTAGGGCTAGATCTTTATGACCAACAGGTATGCCGCCAAGTATACCGATGTCTTCGCCCCTGGCCAGTTTTTGATCTAGCGTTGCGGCTTGAGCCAGGGCGGGTTCTGCTACCAGGGTGACGATTGCATTAAGATGTGAATTAACGTCCTCGATTCTAGTCAGGTGTGCTCGAAGGACTTCAGTTGCTGAAACCTCGCGGCTGCTAATCAATTGCCGTAGCTGGGTTGCGGATTGTTCAAACAATTGCGTTGCAGTCAATGCAAGCCTCATTTCTTCATAGCGTTGGGCCTTGAGTATAATCGTTTTCAAGCTTTAATTTCTATTTTGAAGCTATTAGCCTATGCCTTGGATTAGCGGCTGTAATGGCTAAAGTGCCGGCAGTTTGGCGCCGTGATGGAGTGGATAATAGTTTAAAGAACATTGTTGCTAGTTAAGTCGACTGGTTAGCCAAAAACAGCTAAAAAGAAATAGCATAGATTAAAGACTTTAGATCAAAGAGCTCAGCTAGCAGTGTATTGTCAGCTGATCATGAGTCACCCCAGAGTAGGTTGATTTTTGCTGGTCTGACTCGAGCTGTCTTTGCTGATCTGAGTGAATATCAGCAGGCTGATAAGGGTCAAGATCGCAGCCAAGAGGAAAGGCGCGCCGGGGAAATAGAACGTTTTGTCGGCTTGGGAAAAGCTATAAAAAGTCTGGGTCATTAACGGTGGGCCGATAATAGAAGCCAGGCTCATCAGACTAGCAAGACCACCTTGAAGTTCTCCCTGCCGATCTTTATCGACTTTAGCTGATGCCATGCCATTCAAGGCAGGACCAGCAAGT
>JABIZD010000190.1 GCA_018666555.1 Gammaproteobacteria bacterium | reverse complement strand
GATATCTGAAAGCCAAGATATCTGAAAGCAAGATATCTGAAAGCAAGATATCTGAAAGCAAGATATCTGAAAGCAAGATATCTGAAAGCAAGATATCTGTGAACAGAGGACACCATGGCTAACATTCAAACTATTCGTACTTTCTGCCGAATCTGCGAACCCGCCTGCGGATTAATCGCTGAAGTTGACGATAAAACCATTCAAGGGTTACATCCGGACA
The DNA here is from genome assembly GCA_018666555.1 of Gammaproteobacteria bacterium. Taxonomy (GTDB): domain Bacteria; phylum Pseudomonadota; class Gammaproteobacteria; order Pseudomonadales; family Azotimanducaceae; genus UBA9926. The sequence continues at coordinate 5,585 of JABIZD010000190.1, read as the reverse complement.
GTAAACACCCCGTAAGCAAGGGATTTGCATGCCACAAGGGACTGGCATTCCTGGAGGTCCACAAAGATCCTGATCGCCTAAATCAGCCCCAGATGCGAGATGCGCAGACTGAGCTTCAAACGGTTACCTGGCCAGATGCCATCAGGAAGATCAGCAGAACTATCAGGCAACTAAAGCAGGCCCACGGCTCATCCTGCCTTGCCAGCTATATAGGCAATCCTCTTGCCTACAACTCTACAGCCGGCCCGGCAATCGGTTCGTTTTTAAAAAGTACTGGCATTCGTAGAAATTTCAGTTCAGGCACGCAGGACTGTACCAATAAATTTGCGGCAAGTGAGGCTGTTTTTGGTTCAAGCACCATACATCCCATTCCAGACATAGGTCACACAGACTTTTTACTTATTTTAGGGTCCAACCCTCGAGTCTCGCACATGAGTTTCATTTCAATTGCAGATCCGATGAAAGCATTACGTGCAGCTAAAAAAAGAGGCGCCAGGATCGTCTTCGTAGATCCCAGAGAAAACGAATCCACTCAAGGCATCGGCGAACTACTCCAGATAAAGCCAGATACCGATGTCTATCTACTCGCAGCAATGCTTGAACACCTTTTCAATCAGGGTCTGATCAATTCAGAGGTGGCCAGTCGCTGTACGGAAAACTTACCCCTCCTGGAGCAATTTGTTGCCCAATTCCCAGCCTCCCGGGTAGCAGAAGTAGTTGGTATCTCAAAGCTTCAAATCCAGGCTTTAGCTGCTGATTTTGCCGCTGCAGATAAAGCGGCAATCTATATGTCTACCGGCGTTAACATGGGCAGGCAGGGAACGCTGGCATACTGGCTACTGCAAATGCTCAGCCTTCTAACCGGCAATCTGGACAAAACAGGTGGCAATCTATATTCAACTGGCTTTTATCCAGCAGCCAAGGCCGGTAGCACGGGCGGCAGAGTACCCAGCTATCAGCCCAGCCCCTTTGGGGAAGTGCGCACCGTGCGTGGTTCCTTACCGGGAAACCTTCTCGCCGATATGATACTTGATGACCCTGTCCCGATCAGGGGGCTGATCGTCATATCCGGCAATCCCCTGCTGTCCATGGGTAACACTAACCGCCTAAGGCAGGCCTTCTCTGAGTTGGAATTTGTGCTGGTAATTGATATTTACCCCACTGCAACCAGTGAGTTCGCCGACGTTATATTACCGGCAACTGACATGTTAGAACGACGTGACATCAACCTTGCTGGCCTGGGTTTGCAATCCCAGCCATATGCACAATATACGCAAGCCGTCGTCCCACCTGCGTCGGACAGGAAAACCGAATGGGAAATCATGACCCTGTTGGAACAGGCGTTGTCTGATGAAAATGATGACCTGGAACTCGTCTCAGCTGATCCATTTGCCCGGATAAATCATATGCTGGCTCATGCTGGAACCAGCACAGCGGACTTAGACGCACAGTCGTGTCCGGTTAAAATCCTTGATACCCCCAGGGCAGGTCAATTTTATCAAGACATCATTCAAACCAGCTCCGGAAAGGTAAATTGCTGTCCGGAGGAATTTGCCCCGGCAAAGACCAGGTGCCTGGACCTATTCGACGAATTAACGCATGAGCCCAATGATCAATTAAAACTGATTACCAAGAGAACCAACTATATGATGAATAGCTGGTACCATAATGTAGCCTCATTGAAACGCTCCCACCAGCAGGACAACCCACTGTATATGAATCCGATAGACGCCAGAGCCCGAAATCTTGGCGAGGGTTCAAGCGTGCTTATCAGCAACCGTTATGGTGAAATAAGCTCGACCTTAGTACTTGATGTTGCCCTGAAACCAGGTACGGTCGCGATGACCCACGGTTGGGGACATCAGGGTTCACCTATGAAAGTAGCTGGCCAATACCCGGGGACAAACATCAACATATTACTACCTTCAGGCCCGGGCAGTTTTGAGCCTTTGAGCAATCAATCCTTTATGACCGGCGTCCCCATCAAGGTTGAGGCTATACCTTAACCAACGCCGAATATCCCCTTCAGGGTAAAGAAGAATAATATTGACAACAGTGCCCCTGCCGGCAATGTCACTATCCAAGAAGTAAAAATAGTACCGACCATCCTTAGATTCAGAGCAGCTAAGCCGTGGGCGAGACCGACACCGAGGACACCACCGACTAGTGTATGGGTAGTGGATACAGGAATACTCGCGCCTGAGGCAATCACGACCGTCGCTGCCGATGCAAAGGTAGCGGCAAAACCACTGCTGGGTGTCAACTCAGTAATACTGGAACCAACGGTCTGGATAACTTTATAGCCATAGGTGATCAGGCCCAGGGCAATCCCGGCCGCACCCAATATTAATAACCAGCTTGGCATACCCGCTGTCTGCGCCACCTGACCACCTGAACTGATGACGCTATTAACAGCTGCAAGCGGTCCAATTGCATTGGCGACATCATTGGATCCATGAGCAAATGCCATAGCACAGGCGGTGAATAGCATGAGCACGCCAAACACTCGTTCCACACTTACAATCTCCTCGTGCACAGAGCGTGCATGGCTTTTTATTCTGGACACTAAAATACTACCTAGGATGGTCAGCAAAAAGGCAATCACCAGCGCATATAACAATGCCTCCTCGAAGGATATGTCTAAGCCAACATGCTTTAGACCCTTGATCAGGGACACCATGGCAATGACAAATCCCACCATAAAGATATACACCGGAACCCCTCTTTTAGCACTCCGGATTGGGTTGGTGGTGTTGATAATGAAACGTCTGACACTCATGTACAATACAAAGGCGAGGACGCCTGCCAACACTGGCGAGATCACCCAGCTCAGTGCAATCTGGCCAACCTTTCCCCAGTTAACCGCATCAACCGAAATACCCACCGAGGCAAAACCAACAATCGCACCGACAATGGTGTGGGTAGTGGATACCGGCCAGCCAAATGTCGTTGCCACCAGCAACCATATCCCGGCGGCCAAAAGCGATGAAATCATCCCATAAACAAGCAGTTCAGGTTGGGCTTCAAGGAGTCCTGGGTCAATTATACCCTTACGAATAGTGGCGGTGACCTCCCCGCCAGCCAGGTAAGCCCCGGCACACTCAAACACCATGGCAATTACAATTGCCTGTTTAATGGTAATGGCTTTAGAACCGACCGAGGTACCCATTGCATTGGCGACATCATTTGCGCCCACACCCCAAGCCATGAACAGACCAAAGACGCCGGCAATGACCAGCAGTACAAAACCATAATTTTCGATAACTACCATTGGAACCCCCGATTACTAATAATACAAATACGATAGACTTTAGGCTCCAGTATTATCGAGCAACCATACATAGCACGCGATGACTGACTTGTTGTGAGACATCAGTAATACTGGCTATTAACTCGATAATTTTGTAGCAGAACATCATGTCTAACGGATTATTCGAAGGTTCGAGCACATGTACTTGACTCCTCAGCAAGATCTGCTTTTCATCTGCGCGGTGTTCAATCACGCCGACTTCATTCACCAGATCTTCTACAACGTGGACTTCCCGGTTACTAAAGCCTGAGCGTATTAAATCATCAAGCTGGGAAGTGACTTTAAGGACACTGAGCACGCCTTCCTGGCTGACTTGAACAAACTCCACGATCTGTTCCTGCAGGACTTCAGGAAACACAATTTTCCTACCCAGAATCAGGCCAGCGGTGTCTTTCGCTTTATTCGGAATCTGGTCCTGAAGTTGCACTAACTCCAATAGATCAGCACGATAAACTGGCAGAAACAAACCCCTGGGTAGGCTTATTCGAACCTCGCGCTTGATCTCATCGGCTTGGCTCTCTATTTCTGAGATGGTGTTGTAAACCTCTTCAACACGAGCCCAATCAGCCGCGTGGGAAGCTTGAAATAGGTTGGATAACTGACCGACAGCTTCACTGGCAAATTCCATATGTTGCTGAACCGCTACAAAGGGTGACTCACGAAACAGTTTACTGAAAATAGGTTGTTTTGGCATCTGCAACTCGCGCGAACTTGGTGTATGCATAATAAAAGAGAGCTTCTATCTTGCCAAGCAAAATAGAAAAAAAATAGAAAACAACTACCCCGAGTAAGAAATCATGAAATTCAAACCTAGGTGTGATATAACCGCGCTGATATGAAAGTGCTCCTCGAATCAACCGAAGTACCCCGGAAACTGGATAAACTGGCTATCCTGCTGTCCGGCACCTGTCTAGTGCATTGCCTGGCCCTACCGCTACTGGTCACACTGGTTCCCATCTCACAGGGTAGCCTTCTGGAAGAACAGACTTTTCACCTACTGATGCTCTGGATAATCCTACCGACCAGCCTTCTCGCACTAACCTCAGGCTGCTGGAAACACAAAGATATAACCACGATCGCGCTGGGTACATTAGGCCTTGTCAGCCTGACTCTGGCTGCTGTTGCTGGTCATGACGTTCTCACCCCCACGGCTGAAAAATGGACTACCGTCTCTGCTGGCCTAATATTAGCCGCGGCCCATATCAGGAATTTTACCATTTGTCAGAAAGAAAACTGCTCGCACGATACTGTCAAACCAGACGCACATTAGGACAGGCAGGGACTAACCACTTCTGAAAAATTAATCATCATCGACACCGTCGGACCAGAAACATCAAAGTCCTTCAGCCTGAAATGATAATGTGCTCGATTCCCCCCCCACTTCATCAACTGGTACTGATCTGGGTCGAGCACATCAATCAGCGGTATTTCCTTTAAACCAGACACTTCAGCCGGATTAAGGGCAACGGTATAGTCTGCGGCAACGATACCAACGAAAGGTGTAATACAAAAACCACTCTGCGTGTAGTACTGTCCCAAACGGCCAATAATCTCATAGCGACTAGCTGTTAAGTCAATTTCCTCACGGATTTCCCGCAGGACTGTCTGCTCAATACTAGCATCAGTTGCATCGACCTTGCCCCCCGGAAAACAATACTGGTTGCCAAACCGGATACTGGGATGACGCCGGGTAAAGATCATCGTTGGCTTCGCTTTATCTACTATCAATAATCCCACTGCCGCTCTCTCGGCTGAAAACTTGACGCGATCGGGAACCTTCGGCTCCGGGTGGGGATTACGCAGATCAACGGCACTATCTGCAGTTCGGACCAATCCAGCTATGCGATCAATTGAAAGGTTAGCCCTTTTAAAATGTAGGGCCATTACTGAATTACCGTATGAATAATTGAAACCTCCAGGCTTACTAGGGCTGGGCACGCATTACATCTCTCAATTCACGATAGCCAATAACACGAATACCCTGGTGCTCTGCATAATCCCGCAAGGTAGGTCCACAAAAAGCCAGGTAATCTGCATGACGCGAAATATGTGTATCTGCAATCGCGCTAAGCTCGCCACTATTTATTGCAGGATGAAACAGCAAATGGGTTAATCCTGGTTTTACCTCATTAATTAATTGTCGGTAAAAATTCATCTTATCCGCCTTGTCAACCAAGGTTTCAATCATTATCTCATCTAGCATGGGTACTCTGCTGGCATCAATCGCTTCAATAGCCTCTAGATAGGCATCAGCCATATCACCCTGGCTCAGCTC
>JABIZD010000077.1 GCA_018666555.1 Gammaproteobacteria bacterium | reverse complement strand
TGGAGTGACCGTAATCGCGCTTGCATCATCAGTTCCGGTTAACACAATGGCCTGGGTCTGGGTAGCGCCATCATCGGAGGTAAACACGATGGTATCTGTCATGGTAATCCCGGCCGGCAAGGCCTGGACTGCCGGATCACTGTTATCGAGCGTATAGACCCAATTTCCATCACCATCGACGGTCACCGTACCGTAACTCGCCAATGCGCTGGCTAGCGTGCCTTCACCGGCATCACTATCCGTCACAGAGACTGTACCAGCCGCCGTATTATTGCCGGCGTCATCTTCCGTTACTGCGGTATCAGTGACAGTGACATTGATACTCTGGAAATCGTTAGCACCTGTGATCAACACGGTCTGTGTTTGGGTCGTGCCGTCATCAGTGATAAAAACGATGGTATCGTTCAGCGTCGCCCCTTCCGGCAGCGCTTGCACCTCCGCAGCACTGTTATCAAGGGTATAAATCCAATTGCCTGCACCGTCCACAGCCACAGTACCAAAACTCGCCACTGCCGTGTCGAGGGTGCCCTCGCCGGTATCAACATCAGTCACTGAGACCGTACCAGAGGCTGTATTATCGGCGCCGTCGTCTTCTGTTACGACGGTGTCTACTGCGGTCACGGTGATACCAGCGGCGTCATTCGCTCCGGTAATCGTGATTACCTGAGTCTGGGTAGACCCATCATCGGAGGTAAACACAATACTGTCCGTCAGGGTCGCACCGATGGGTAACGCCTGCACAGCCGCATCACTGTTATTCAGCGAGTATTCCCAACTACCACCACCATCTACGGTCACTGTACCAAAACTCGCCACCGCCGTATCGAGCGTGCCTTCTCCATCATCAACATCGGTCACTGAGACCGTACCCGTGGCGGTATTGTTCGCGCCATCGTCTTCCGTCACTACCGTATCCGTTGCGGCCACTGTGATACTGGCCGCATCATTGGCACCCGTGATGGTAATCGTCTGCGTCTGCGTCGTTCCATCAGCAGAGGTAAAGACAATAGTATCGATCATGGTCTGACCCGCTGCCAGGGCTTGTACTACAGCGGCACTGTTGTCCAGTGTATAACTCCAGTTACCCGCGCCATCCACGGTTACCCCACCAAAATCTGCTGTCGCAGAAGGCGGGCTATCTTCACCGGTATCGACATCACTCACCACAACCTGGCCGCTGGCGATGCTATCGGAATCCTCGGTTAAGGCCGTATCGACCGGGGTTACCACAATAGAAGCCACATCGTTGGCCCCGGTTATGGTCACTATTTGGGTCTGGGTAGTCCCATCGGTAGCGGTAAATACTATGGTGTCGGTGATAGTCACACCTTCCGGCAGTGCCTGAACTGCAGCATCACTGTTATCCAGCGTATAAACCCAGTTGCCATCGCCATCGACCGTCACCTGGCCTAAACTTGCTGTGGCAGAAGGAACCCCGCTTTCACCTGTATCAATATCGCTGACTTCAACCTGACCACTGGCAGCGCTGTCTGTATCCTCGGATAGATTGCTATCAGTAAGGCTTACCACAATCGATGCGGGGTCATTGGCCCCAGTAATGGTCACAGTCTGGGTCTCAGTGGTCCCATCAACAGAGGTAAAAGTGATGGTGTCGGTTATGGTAACCCCAGCCGGTAAGGCCTGGATCGAAGGCAAGCTATCATCCTGCGTATAATTCCAATTACCGTTAGCATCGATGGTGACTGTGCCCATATCGGCTTGAACCGATATCAACTGGGACTCACCCGTATCCGGATCATCGACTGACACCGTTCCACTGGTCCCATCGCCAACAACTGAGGTAATGTTGGCAGCATCATTACCTCCCGTGACAACAACACTAACGGTTTCAGTAACAGTAGCGCCCTGCTGATCACTAGCCGTTACTTGAAAAGAAACTGTAATTTGCTCCCCGCTGGGCAGATCCTGAAAATCGCTGCCAGGGGCAAACGTGTATTCTCCTGTCACTGGGTCTATGGATACACTGCCCTGACCTGCCGCCATGCTACGGACACTGAACACAGGGGTATCAAGATCGACGTCCGTGAACGTCGCTGAACCCGTCACACTTGCGCCGTCTTCTCCAGCCACAAGGTCTTCTACGCTTATTTCAGGCGCATCATTTGCAGCGGCTACATTGACCGTCACCGTCGCCGTAGAGGTCCCCCCTTGGCCATCGCTGACGGTGTAGATTAAGGTGTCTACGCCATTAAAATCTGTAGCGCCAAGATAATTAAGGGTGCCATCCTCATTAATACTCACGGTCGCACCCTGGGACGACTGGACATCGACTATCGTCAGGGCGTCACCATCGACATCGACATCATTTTCCAGCACCACCATCTGCTCTAGCTGGGTATCCTCAATGGCATTAAACGTATCGGCTGCCAGTACTGGTGGGTCGTTAACCGGCAGTACGTTAATAGTCACGGTTGCTGTGGCTGTATTACCGTTACCATCGTCAATCGTGTAGGTTACCTGGTCTAAGCCATTAAAATTGCTTGCCGCCTGGTAGTCCAGCGTACCGTCTTCATTAATCAAAACCTTGCCATCATTGGCTGATACGGCCGAGATGATAGTCAACGGGTCACCATCGACATCTTTGTCATTGGCAAGCACGTCCAAACCTTCAAGCAATGTATCTTCGAGCACCTCAAAACTGTCTGGCAGAGAAACAGGGGCATCTTCTACACCGGTTATGTTTATCACTACATCAGCGCTTACCACGTCACCGGAAGGATCCGTTATTGAATAGGTAAAACTGTCTGTACCAACGAAATCGGCATCTGGGGTATATTCGAAGCTGCCTCCATCGGCCAGGATCAGAGTCCCATTCGAAGGGCCATCGCCATCTACCACAGCATAGACGTTTCCACCCTCACCACTAAGTTCATCATTAGTGCTCAGGTCACCCACCAGGATGCTATCTTCCTCAGCGCTAAAACTATCTGCCACAGCTACCGGTTCGGTGTTAACCGGATCTGCGTCTACGCCAGTAAAGGTTTCTTGCTGTTGGGCTGCAAGCCCTTGCTGAGGATCGACATCACCAGCGTCGCCCTCACCCGTAATACGATCAAGCATGACAAAGCTACTACCGTCACTGCTACTCGAATCATCGCCCGATGCAGTCGCCTCTAGTTCATCAAGCAGGTCGCCTTCACCTTCTTCGATAGCAGTCAGGATTCCGTCTAGGGTTTCCAGGTTAACCTCAGATTCGTCGCGAGATGCGGCCATTGCTTCCAGCATTTCGACAGAAACCAGAAATTCAAGATTATCAATAATAAAAGGTGATCCATCCATTAATCGAAGTTCTACTTGCCCACCTTCGCTGGTCTGCACGGTTTCACCATCAAACAACATTGACCCCGGTTCAAGTTTTCGCGTTTCTCCATCCTCATTAACGGCATATGCCGTGCCGATAATGCTGATGACTTCTGCTACTTCAATCTCACTCATGGGTTTTCTCTACGTTAGTTGAGCTCATCTCAAGAACCTCAGTTCTGGTTGGATGCTTAATCAATACTTCAGCGCCTATCCAGTTCCCGCTGTTTTCTATTCTCATTAGCCACTTGCCAACCACTTGCCAGCCACTTGCCGCTATTTCCTGGTCTCATTAGTCACTTGTCGTCATTGTCCCGAACACTTAGCCACTTAGGTTTACCCAGAGTTTTCTGCTAAGCCGTTGTTAATTCGGCTCAAAAAGCCTGTGTAAACAGAGCTGAACAGGGCTCTGGATTGAACCGGCTTTTAGAATTATCGGGAAAAATGCACCTTCCTAGCGAATTTCGATTAGGGCAGTGTAGGAGGCTTGATAGCTATTAACATTGTACCTTTGGGCAATACAGACAAAAAAGGTTATTCATCTGCTCCAGAATCACCCTGAACGGGCAGATTATTAATCACCAGCGCCAGTTGTACACGGTCACGAACACCCAACTGCTGGAAAATAGATGATAAATGGGCTTTTACCGTTCGCTCACTGATATTAAGCCTGCCTGCAATCTCGCTGTTGTTAGCACCAAGCCCAACCTGCTCTGCTACCACCCTTTCTCGATCGGTCAGATTATTAGGGTCTGCTTCAAGATTAAGATTTGCGCCTTTAACCCTGCGAGTAAGCCGAACAAATTTCTGCACCATTTCCCTGGGCATCCAGAAGCCATCGTGCTCAACAACGGTGGCGATTTCCGCTAGCTGAACCGCAGCGGCACCAGCATGGCAATAACCCATGGCGCCAGCGCGAAGTAAGCGTGAGGCCTCAACCTGAGAGGGGACTGCAGACATAATGACCAATTTATTGAGCTGGACCAATTGGTGCACGATGTCCATCTGCTGAGCTTCGTCCAGGCCACCTAAATCCAGCCAAAATATCAACTGCGAGGCCGCTTCATTAAGCTCAATTGCTTGCTCAACGCATGCCACGATGTGGTTATCACTAAACGAACACCGCCAGCGATCAATCAGGTTCTGACTAGAGGAAATAAGGATTTGCTTCATTCAACGCTCAGTCAGTGAATATTGCTTTGCTCTGAGTACTGGCTTCATTAAATAAGCGAGAATGGTTTTCTTGCCTGTGAGGATGTCCACCTCAACCGTCATTCCCGGGATAATCGGTTTATCGCGGCCGAAATCCGGCTCGCCTGTACGAACATTCACCTCATAGTAGGGATTACCATCTTCATCCATGATGGTATCAGCACCGACCCGTTCTACGGTGCCCTCAAGCCCACCGTAGACGATAAAATCATAGGCCGAAAACTTCACCAGCGACGTCTGACCCTTGATCAAAAAGGCAATATCTTTCGGTTGGATCCGTACTTCCATCAACAAAGTATCATCCAATGGCACCACCTCGACAATTTCCCGACCAGGCATCACCACCCCGCCGATAGTATTGTAATAAAGCTGCTTAACCGTACCACTCACCGGAGAGCGGATCTCAGTCTGCGTGACCCGGTCAGATAACGCCGTATTTATGGCGCCGAGTTCATTTAAGCGACTCAATGTGAAGGTAAGCTCTTCGCGCACTTCATTGACGAAGACCAGTTCAATCTCTTCTATTTTACTCCTCGCTTCCTCAATTGCTGATTCAACCCGCCTTATCTGGGCCTGGGCCTGTGGCAACTCGTCACTGATCTTATCGACTTCTTTCTCTAATCGTAAAACCTGGACCTCAGAAACCGCCCGCTTCGCCAGCATGGGCTTTGTTAGCGCCAGTTCTTTCTGTGAATGTCCCAGGGACGTCTGCAACTGCTTTATCTTTGCAGTTATTTCTATAGATTCCTCTTTACGCTGGGTCAACTGCAGTTCTGCTTGGAGCAGCAGTGAAGCTAACTTCTGTTGACTGGACTGATAAATGGCTTTTTCCTGAGCGACAATACGAGGCACAGAATCGATTAACGCCTGCGTAGGCACGAACGGAACCTTATCGACCACCGCACGCAGACGAGCTTCCTTGACAGAGAGCGCTTCAAACTCCTTTAATTTTTCATTAAAACTCGACTCGGATCGAGTGCGATCCAGGCGAATCAGTAACTGTCCCTTTGTTACCACCTGCCCTTCCTGAGTCAAAATCTGCGTCACCACACCCCCGTCCTGGGACTGAATGATCTGTACCTGCTGGGACGGTATCACCTTACCGTTACCACGAGTCACTTCATCTATTTCCGCAAACGCGCTCCAAACCAACAGACAGATCATTGTCAAGGCGATGGCATACAGCAGCCCCCGCGCCCGCAGTCCCTGCTGAGCCTGCATACCCATCTGCACATCTGATTGCCAATCCAAAGGACCAACTTCGGGCGGCTTCATCCAAGGCTTAAACAGCCAATCAAGCATCCTGCGAAGTAGCGCTCTCATGCATTGCTCCATTCAACAGTACATCCTCCAGCAACTAAACTGATCAGAATTTTAACTATCATGCCTTCCCGACTCTCCCCTGCCGCAGCGCAGTAACAACGGTGTCTTTAGGCCCATCAGCGACAATACGACCATTATCAAGCACTAAAATACGATCAGCCATCTCCAGTAAGGAATTGCGGTGCGTGACCACTACCCAGGTTTTACCTTCTACAAATTTAGCCAGCTGGTTTTTAACTGCTATTTCGGTGGAATGGTCCATCGACCCGGTAGGTTCATCCATCAACAGTATACTTGGGTCATGTAATACCGCCCGGGCCAGAGCTACTGCGCGACGCTGGCCACCGGACAGAGAATCCCCTCGCTCACTGATCATCATATCAAAGCCCTGAGGATGCCGGTTTACAAATTCAGTCAAGGTAGCAATTTTAGCCGCTTCCAATATCTGCTCATCTCTCGAGAAGGGATGAGACAGAGTGATATTTTCACGCAAACTACCGTGGAACAAAGTGACATCTTGAGGCATGTAGCCAACCTGTTTACGAAATTCAGCAGGGTCCAACTGACGCAGGTCAATACCATCAATTAATACAGCACCCTCACTCGGCTGATACAAACCTATTGCCAGCTTTTGCAGTGTCGTCTTACCCGATCCTACCCTGCCAAGAACAGCGACCTTTTCTCCTGGCTTAATCTTGAAGGAAACGTCCACCAGAGAGGCCATCTCAGATTCTGGATAGCTGAAAGTCACATTTTTAAACTCTATTTCGCCAATGAACTTATCCCTGGAAAGAAACTGAGCACCTTGTGGGCGTTCCTGGGGCGTGGCCATGACGTTTTCTACTGATGCCAGGGAAATCTGCGCATACTCATACTGGGTTACCAGGCTGGCTAACAAGCCCACCGGGGCCATAACCCGGGACGCAAGCATGGAACAGGCAATTAAACCACCCAGACTTAGCTCTCCCTCTGCTATTAAATAGACTCCCGTTACTACCACAAACAGACTGACCAATTGCGTGGTGGCGACAGTAACCAAGCTATTTGAATTAGACACCAGGCGCAGTTGCACTCCGGTTCGAGCCAGGAATCCGGTGGTTTCTTCCCAACGACGTTGAGTTTTTGATTCAGCGCCAAGGGCTTTAATCGTATCCAGTCCGACCAGGCTTTCAATCAATGCGGCATTACGTTGAACACCGGCCCGATAAGTTGTTTCTGAAAGGTCCTTCAATTTACCACGCGCAATACTGACGTAGACCAGCACGATCACAATACCGCAGCCAAGTGGCACTAATGCAAAAGGGGCAATCCAGAAAATAACTGCACAAAAAATGAGCGCAAACGGGACATCTATAATCGCAGTGATCGATACTGAGGTAATAAAATCACGAACCGAATCAAACGATTTAAGATTGATTGCATAAGAGCCTACCGACGAAGGTCTATGTTCGAGTCGCCCTCCCAGAACCCGTTCCATTATTTGCCCGGAAACCTCTTTATCAATTCGCTCACTGGCCAGGTCTAGAAAGTAACCACGCACCATGCGCAGGACGAAATCCATGACAACCACCAGTAACAAACCAATCGCCAGGGCCCACAGCGTTTCAATGGCATAATTTGGAACTACCCGGTCATATACATTCATCGTGAAGAAGGGAAGTGCCAGCGCGAACAGGTTAATAAAAAAAGCCGCGATCAGCACATCTCGATAGACCGGCAGATTGGCCTTCACTGTCGACCAGAACCAATGCCCTTCTGAATCGGTGCTTTTCTTTGGCGCGCGTTGATCAAAGCTGAATTTGGGCACACAGATGATAACCGAACCCATACTGAACTCATTCAAGTCCTGTTCTGAGATTTTAACCCGGGTGTCGGGCAAGTCCGGATAAACAACGTTCGCAGTACTGCCATCCTCCTCCCAACTAAACAACAGACACGCCTGATTGTCCTTACCCAGTATCACCACAGGTAACAGACCGGCTGAGATTTGTTTTGGCAATTTATTGACGATATTACTGGTAAAGCCGATGCGTGAAGCAGCCCGATGAAATAAGCTCGGCGTCAACAGGCTTCCTTCAAGAGGAAGGCCGCTTACCAGAGACTCGAAAGTAGCAGCGCCCCCATGATGACGGCTCAAAGCCATCAAACATTGCACTAACGGGTCATTTACGGCGTCATTCATCGGTTTTGTCAACCTCCTCGCCCAACCATCCGGGGTATCCTCAGTTCAACCAGTCATGGAAACGGGTCACCTGATCGATATCATCACACACAAACATCGATATCATCTCACAAAAATTACAATCGTCTTATATTAACATCGACCTCATCTTACAAATATCACGATCGGCTTACCTCTAATGCGACCTCAGCTTAGATCAGCTTACATAAACAAAGAATATCATCTTAGTAGTTAGTTTTGATCTATTTAAATGAACTGATTCAGAAATCTTAATACCTGCTTGCCTTTTTATTAATGCTCTCTTAATAAATTTAGTCGCTGTTATCGTCTAATCCACTGGCCTACCTTACTCGCTATTTGCAGCACCTTGAAGAGCCAGTTTCATCGCCGTTGAACTTTACCCGCGTTACTGTCCTAACAAACGGCTCTATATAAAGACCAGCCTCAGGTTGCTACCTGCCATGCACTCGCGCTGCTACCAAAACGCTGGCCAGCCAATTCCCGTAGAGCCTAGTTCTCTGTACTCCGAGGGCCGGTACCAACGCAGGATTCTCTCCAAGCAGGGATTGGTGTATTCTCGATAAGAGAAGTTAATAACTCAGAACCTAACCAGAACAACACCCGCAAGCAATAATGCAGCACAGGTAAGCAGACCAAGCATGAATATTAAACACAAGAACCATCAACTCAGCGCACTGAAATGCCCCATGAGCCGAGACGATGTGGATTTGTTCAGCCCGGGTGCCCAGGAACACTGGTACGAAGCTTATCCTATTTTACATGAGACCGAACCGGTAGTCCGGATTCCCGGTGAGGGAACGAATTCCAGTACTGATGGGTTTATCCTCACAAAATATGAGGATATCGCGATGGTGGTCAAGGACCCTGTCCGCTTTCCGCCGCGCATTCACCAGGCCATTGACCTGTTACAGCAGACCGACCCGGATACCGCCATCTTCCGTCAGGCCAACGCCATGCTCCTCTCCATGGTGTCTTTGAGGCCTGATAACGAGTTGTATCGCGCCCACCGCCAGGAGCTCACCGATCCCTGGGTAGGCCCCGGCGCAAACCGGCATACTGAAATGATCAAAGACTGCATCAGTCGTCTGCTTGATGCCTGTAAACAGCAGAACGAAATCGAATTTATTTCCAGTTTCGCTCGACCGTTACCTCAGATGGTGATGGCCAATGTGCTTGGATTTCCAGAGTCAGATATACCGCAATTAGCCGAATGGGGGGCTGCTCAGGTTGCCGCCTTTGTTTACGGCCAAGGCCACCGGAATATCCTGTCTCCAGAGCAAGCAACTGAACAAATGAAACTGCTTGCTGGCTTCAAGGAATACGTCCACGAAAAAGTACTGGAAAAACGCCGGTCGCCGGCAAATGACATGATCAGTTGGTTGACCCAGGTTCACTATAAAGCCCTAGATCGAAAATTAACGGACCTGGAAGTCAATGGCATTGTCTATGCCATGGTCATCGGCGGGCTGGAAACAACCCAATACGCGATAGAAGAACAAGCCCAGTTGCTGTGCGAACATCCCGGCCTGTTTAACTCGCTAAAACAGGATCGCAGCCTGGTAAAGAATTTCGTCGAAGAGGGCATGCGCCTGCGCTCCCCCACCCAGGGGCTTTCCACGCGGGTAACCCTGCATGATGAAGAATTCCAGGGTATCAAGGTACCCAAAGGATCCCTGCTTCACCTGCGTTATGGTGCCGGCAATGTAGACCCCTCAGAATGGATCGACCCCTACCAGCTCAACCTTTCACGTAAGGCCGTCACCAGGCACCTGGTATTTTCAGCCGGGCCCCGGGTCTGCCCCGGCGCCGGGATTTCCAGACTGGAACAGAATCTAGCCTGGCAGGGGCTGCTGGATCATCTCCAGGACATAAGCTACTGCGATGAAAACTCCTTTGAGCACCAGCCAGGTATCATGCTTGGTACCCTGAGGCTGAACTTGAATTTACATTGGACAAAAAAACAGTCCTGAATCGAGGAAGTGTTAGCCTACTGGTTAATCCGTCAGCATAGACCGCTAGCAGCAGGGTCAAACAATGGTCGCCAATCCATCCAGCACCGTATTAGGTTGTTCGGATAACATCGCGTGACCACAGGGGTTCAGGTGAATTACCTGGCACTGGGGGATGAGATCAGCAACTTTCATGGCACTGACCGGCGCCGTCATCTTATCCTGGGCGGCGACGAAAATAAGGCTCTGCGCTGTAATTTGTGCTGCCAGAGCATCACCGTCACTGAATTCATTACAGGCATTCAGGTCAGCAAAATAAACGTCCTCAGGGGTTCGCTCTAGTAGACGCTGGCCACTCATCATCATGCTGATGCCCGGGTTTTCATTGCCTCCCATTTGTCCAAACGGGCTATGCATCCAGGTATTAGCCATGTCGAAGGCATCATGCTCATTGGCCCGGGCTGCATCTAGCAGGACATCAGTCACCGGCATGGGCGTTGATGTTCCGAGCAAGACTGTCACCCGGGTTCGACTGGCATAGCGGGCGGAAAAGTTCAAGGCGACCAGAGACCCCATGCTATGACCAACGATGGCCGCAACGTCAACTTCGAGGCTGTCTAAGGCAGCACAGACCCAGTCTGCCATGTCGTCAATAGTCGCCAGCGGCTCCCCTTTCGATCGCCCATGGGCTGGTAAATCCAGCGCATAGACGTTATAGCCATGGCGAGCAAAATAACGTGCCGGCAGCACCCATACACTGTGATCCATGCCCGCACCATGTATAAAGACAACATTGGGCTGGCCCTTGTTAAGCTTGCCATTACCATTGCTGTAAAAAGTAGGCTGTTCATTCACCTGGGTATACATCCTAAAGCCCCCTCTGAGAGGCCCGCAGGCCAGCTTTCAGGTCCGCCAGAAGGTCGGTAGCATCTTCCAGGCCAATGGAAAGCCGGATCAGGCCCTCTGAAATCCCTGCTTTCTGCAGCGCTGCAGAATCCATACGATGATGCGTGGTACTGGCAGGATGGATCACCAGCGATTTAGCATCACCAACATTTGCCAAGTGAGAAAACAGATTCAATTTCTCTATAAACTTGATGCCGGCTTTCCTGCCGCCTTTAATCGTAAAGCTAAATACCGCGCTTGCCCCTTTTGGTAGCAGTTCTTTGGCCAGGTCATGGTCCGGATGCGCTTCGAGCATCGGATGATTAACGCTTTCAACCTGCTCCTGCTGCTCAAGAAATTCAACAACAGTACGGGTGTTTTGAATGTGCCGCTGCATGCGCAATGGCAGGGTTTCTATGCCCTGCAGAATCTGGAAAGCCGTGTTAGGCGCCATACAGGCCCCGAAATCGCGCAGTCCTTCCTTGCGAGCACGGGTGATAAATGCAGCCGGACCAAATTCCTCGGCAAAATTAAGATTATGAAAACCAGCGTAGGGTTCACTCAAGGTGGGGAATTTTCCTGATGCCTGCCAATCAAACGTACCGCCATCAACGAGTAGCCCACCAATGACAACCCCATGGCCAGACAGGAACTTAGTGGCCGAATGCATGACCAAGTCAGCACCAAAGTCGATCGGCCGACACAGATAAGGTGTGGTGAAGGTAGCATCAACCAATAACGGTAACCCGGCATCGTGCGCTATCCGTGCGACTTGAGGGATATTCAACACTTCCATACCTGGGTTTCCCACCACCTCACTGAACACCAAGCGTGTATTTGGCTGGATTGCACCGGCAATCGCGCCCAGGTCGCGGGGGTCGACAAAAGTGGTGTCAATACCGAATCGCCGCAGGGTGTAATCCAGAAGATTGTGCGTGCCACCATAGATACTTCTTGAAGCAACAATATGCTCCCCTGCACTGACGATGGTTGCGATAGCCAGATGCATGGCCGCCTGACCGCTGGCAGTAGCAATCGCGCCGACACCATTGTCGAGTGTCGCGATGCGTTCTTCTAAAACGGCATTAGTTGGATTAGATAAACGAGAATAGACATGCCCTGCTCGTTCAATATTAAACAGGCCCACGGCATTATCTGTATCTTTAAATACGAACGAAGCAGACTGGTAAATAGGGGTAGCTCTGGCCCCCGTGGTTGGGTCAGGCTGCTGTCCTGCATGCAGTGCTAACGAGTCAAATTTCAATGTTGGTGGTTTAGCCATTGGTACTCCACAGTTTGCTAAAGGCTCTTTACTTAAGGCTCTTTACTTAAGGCTCTCTCTACTGACAGCTCAATGGTATTCAAATTTGGACTGCAACGATACTGAAGTTGGCCGCCAAATGCGATGAATGACCTGCTCGGCAGGCAATAGCTCCCCGGTAAACGCAAAAAAGCCCTCTGGCCAGCCACGCCCTCGGTCAGAACCGGTCTATAAATGCCTGACCATCGAGCTGCGACTGAATGACCTCAGGCATGCGAATGCCCATGTGATTGACGATGGAAGGCAGAATATCAATGATCCCTGGAGACCCCAAAAAGTGATCATTTAAGTTAGCGCTATTGGTTGCGATCCAGGTCGTTCGCTCTCGTTGCGACTGACCACCGTGATCCTTACCCGTCTCCTGATTACGACCATGGTCAGTGGTGACGATGATCAGCCAGTCCTCCTTCAGGGCGGCCTGCCTTCGCCGCACTACTTGGACTATCTCTCCGATCCATGCATCCGTTAATTGCAGCGCATCAGTCTGCTCGGTACTGTCACCAAAAATATGGCCGATATCATCCGTATATTGGAAATAAACCCAGCTAAGATCCGGACCATTTCCGCGCAGGTGTGCAACCGCGGCCGCGGCAACATGTTCATCAATGTCTCGAATATAGTTGGAACCAGGATCATGTGGGAAACGCCCCTGATCATTCTCCATGCCGTCGATGTAGTAGTCGAGTTTTCGGCCACCCGCTGCTGGCAGCGTATCACCGATTAACCGTGTCCTGTTATATTCCCAGGTGGAAAACAAGGCAGTCTGCAGATCCGGATTATGGGCCTTGGCGATGCGAAAAATATCCCAATAACGATAGTCAGGGCTACTGACCTGATTATCCCAGACATTGTGCTTATTAGCCCAGGTGCCTGTTAACAGGCTCTGATAGCCTACCGCCGAGACTGTAGGACTTTCACTGGCGCTGCCAACCTTGCCACCGACGAATGCCCGGGTATAACCGCCCACCGCACTAATGGCATCAATATTTGGTGTATGAGTACGCTCCAGTACATCTGCCGGAATACCATCAACAATGATAAAAACAACTTTACGCATAGCGTCCCCCATGGCCAGCCCAGCAGGTTGCATTGCCAATACTGGCTTGATTAGGCAAGCGGTCAATAGCAGGACAAATGTTAACTTTAACCCCACCGCATCGAAGTTGCTTCTCATTGCTAGTGACTATCCTGCATCTGCCTGCTCTGATGATGCCACTGACACGCAGACCCTGCAATCCTGAGCGCTGTGCAGCAACCACTGCAGCAGATATTCGGCATAGGTTCGACGCACCACCAGGGTATAATCTTCTCCCGCAGTGCGGCAGGCTAACAGCATATTGGCTTTCGCCAGTCCAGTCTGGGCACAATCACCCCCTTTAAAATGGTCTGGATGTAAATCCAGGGTGCAGCCCTTGCTAAGAATATCAGCAGCATGAGCCCCCTGAATCTGCAGAACCACACCAGCCCCGCTCAAATCTGTGACGGTGGCATGCAGCCCGGTAAAACTTTGCCTGAGATCGCGGGTTAGCTGAGGCAGTTGGGCATCTGCTATCAACAACAACCACTCGTTTGGCCCGAGCCAAAATACCTGTTTTCGATCCACTTCGACAAACTGATTCGCCTGCTGCGGTAGTGGCAGACCAACAAGCCGTTCAAAGCTATGGCTAAACTCGGAACTCTCTGAGTTACCACGCAAATTAATATGCCCCAGCCCGGCTATGATATGTACACCTAAGTCAATTTCAGAATCACTTGGCAGAGGCGCTGCAGTAACAAACTTTAGCAATCGGCTGGGTAGTAATTCAGACATTTTGACGGGATCCCTTGGCATCGTAAAATACGCTCGTGGTGACCTTCACGGCAACATCCTGCCCCGAAGCTGAACGCGCAAATAACTGATCACCCTTCCTGGCAAAGCCATTGGCTAACAGTCCTAAGGCTATCGGGTGGCCCATACTGGAGCTGTAATAACTCGATGTGACATGACCAGACACGAGCTGTTTACCTGCCGGGCCAGCATCATACAGCTGGCTGCCTTCTGAAACGACGCTGCTACCATCGCAGGAAAGAAGACCCACCAACTGCTTCCGATCTGCCTTAGCGGTATCTGAACGCAATAGCGATCGTTTGCCGATATAGTCCTTATCCTTGGATAACATCCAGTTCATTTTCAGGTCAACCGGGGTTACCGAGCCATCCGTGTCCTGCCCCACTATAATAAAGCCTTTTTCAGCACGCAGGACATGCATCGTTTCAGTTCCATAAGGCGTGATATTAAAGTCCTGACCTGCCGCCATGATTTTGTTCCACGTAGCCAAGGCATGCCGGCTGTCCACATTGACCTCAAACGCCAATTCGCCACTGAAACTGACCCGATATAGCTGAACTTCTATCTCCCCTAACACAGCAGCCTGTACCGACATGAAAGGGAAATTGGGCCGGCTCAAGTCAATATTACAGCCAACCCGTTCAAGTACCTTCCGGCTATCAGGTCCAGCAACAGCAATGGTCGAGAACTGATCAGTCAGAGAGGTCAGATGAACATCAAGGTCAGGCCATTCGGTCTGTAACCACAATTCCAGCCAGGCCAGGACTGCAGCAGCGCCGCCTGTAGTCGTGGTCAGGTAGTAGTGCTGGTCACCGAGGCGGGCCATGACGCCATCATCTTTTACCATGCCATCTTCACCTAACATGATGCCGTAGGCACAGCGGCCGATTTTCATTTTATCTACGTTGTGGGTATAGATGCGATTGAGAAAGACGGTTGCATCGGGTCCGTGAACATCAATTTTACCTAACGTGGAGGCATCCATGATGCCTACACCCGACCGGGTTGCCTGGCACTCCCTTATCACTGCAGCCGCCATATCCTCACCCTGTTCGGGAAAATACCAGGGCCGCAGCCATTGACCTACGGTTTCAAATGGCGCGCCTGCATTTTCGTGCCAGTCATGTATCGCCGATGTCCTGACCGGTTCATATAATTCACCGACAGCCTCACCCGCCCCTACCGCGAAGCTGGTAGGGGTGAAGGCAGGTCTGAACGTGGTGGTGCCCACTTCCGGAATGGGCAGTTGCAGACACTCAGCCAGGATGGCTAAACCGTTAATATTACCGAGCTTGCCCTGTTCCGTACCAAAGCCCAGGGCAGTATAACGTTTAACATGCTCAACACTCTCAAAGCCTTCTCGCACCGCCAGGCGAATATCAGCGACAGAGGTATCGTTTTGAAAATCGATAAACTGCTTTGGACAACTGTCCGCGTCCTTTAAGGAAGGAACTCTCCATAAAGGCTGCAGCGGATTAGTCTGGATTTCGCTCGACTCCGGAATGGCCAGTTGGGCTGCAACCAAACCACATTTTTGGACTGCCTGGGCGCCGCCTAAATAGCCATCTTTTAAACAATCAAGCAGATCCCACTGGCCTCGACAGGCACCCACGGAAATGTTTTCCTGATGGCTTACTTCGGGGACAAAGGCCTGGGCTTGGTCATCCCAGAGAATCTTTCCACCAGCCTGGGAATGCAGATGCACTGCCGGACTCCAACCACCAGACATGGCCAGCAGGTCGCATGCAAGTGTTTTAGTCACCGTTAAACTAGCCTCTGTCTGGCCATCCCAACTCGCCAGTGTAACTGCCTTGACACGACGACTTCCGCTGACGTCGATAACGAGATGACCCGTTATTACCGGTATGTTAAGTGCAACTACCCGGGCATGGATCTCGCCTGCTCCAGTGACACGGCTATCAACCACTGCCACAACCGTTACACCTTCTCGATGCAGGTCGACTGCAGACTGGTAAGCGGAATCGTTATTGGTAAAAACCACAGCACGCTCACCTGGTTTCACCGCAAAGCGATTAACATAACTCGAAACAGCGGACGCCAGCATAATGCCGGGTCTATCGTTATTACAGAAAACAAGCGGTCTTTCAAACGCGCCCTGAGCCAACACAACCTGTTTCGCCCTGACTCGCCAAAGACGCTCTCGGACACCCTTCCTTTGCCCCGGGCTGAGATGATCGGTGCACCTTTCAGCAAGTGTCACAAAGTTATGGTCGTGATATCCGAACACTGTGGTTCTTGACAGCAGTCTAACTTCAGCACTTGCGTTGAGTTCACTTAAAACCGCTTGTAACCAGCTTGCAGCAGGCGCGCCATCAATCCATTGGGTGGTCGTCAACAGACTACCCCCTAATTCGTTCTGCTCATCTGCAAT
>JABIZD010000064.1 GCA_018666555.1 Gammaproteobacteria bacterium | reverse complement strand
TAGTGAATTCGTTGGACATCAGCTCCCTACCATCAATAGCCAGCTTCCGGGTAACCAGGCCCCTGCCCCCATCCAGCATTAATTGTCTTGACCCGGACGTATCGAGCGGGTTTCTGCTGATCTCTAACGTAGTTGTCACGGTAGTGACGAGTTCACCGATATCAACATGTAACCGTGTTCTATCAATACCAAAGACGGGTACCTGATAGTCCTTTAACCTTATTGTCTGAGGCTTTTCTTCCTGCATCCCATTTTCCTTTTAGCCGTTAATGTTAGACCTTGTCTGCGAAACCAGTTCCGCTAGTGTACGGCATTAACCTGTCACCAAATCTGCATAAGCCACTGCCCAACCTGGGGCATTTTACTTCTACCTGGGTTCCAGTGCCAGAACAGCTGGTTTTAATCAGACCGCTGCATTGATTTCTGTTACCATCACCGTATGCGTGGAAAACTCAAGAAAATGGCCTGCAGCCCGGGACCTACAGTACAGTATCAACTGCGCCTGGATAGCCAACAGTTACACCTTAACCCGGTCATAGGCCACACCATTCGGATCCGCTTCCTCGAGGAAATCCGTTGCCAGAATTGCGGCCGAAAAACCAACAAGAGTTTTAACCAGGGCTACTGTTATCCCTGCTTTAAACAGCTGGCAGAATGCGATATCTGCATTGTCAGCCCGGAACGCTGCCATTACAGCCAGGGAACCTGTCGGGACGTCAACTTCGCCAACAATTTCTGCATGCAAGACCATAAGATATACCTGGCAAACTCATCAGGCCTCAAGGTCGGTATCACCCGGGAAACTAACCTGCCCACTCGCTGGCTTGACCAGGGTGCCCATCAAGCCATGGTCATCATGTCTGTAGCAAGCCGGTATCAATCAGGGCTGGTGGAAGTTGCTTTCAAGCAACATGTCAGTGATCGAACTCATTGGCAGAAGCTCCTCAAGGGCAAGAGTGAGCCCGTTGACCTTGCCAGCAAGCGAGACGAGTTATTCGACCTCGCCAGCACAGCCCTGACTGGGCTACAGAACACCTACGGCCTGCAGGCCATTCAATTTACCCTGGATGCACAGGCGCAACAGTTTGAATATCCTGTGTTGGCCTATCCGGAAAAAGTTAAATCACATAATTTAGAAAAGCAACCTTTCCTGGAAGGTCAGTTACTGGGCATTAAAGGCCAATACCTTATTCTCGATAACTGCGTCATTAACATGCGGAAATACACCGGCTACCTGGTCGATTTCAGTTTCGATTAACATCCAGCTTCAACAGTAACCCGAGAGAGCCCATCATCACTCCGGCTATGACCCCGCCCAAATGAGCGCCATTGGCTAACTTACCCAAACCAAGAAAATCGAAAACACCGCTAAAGCCGATGCCCAGAAACACCAGCATGCCTATATAAATTGGCCGGGCAATGCCGAACCTTCGCGCCGATGAAAAAGTATCCCAAACCATACAGTAGCCAATAAAGCCAAACAAAACGCCGGACATGCCTCCAAACAATGAAACACCCGCCAGCCAATACTGCCCCATATTAGCCATTAAACCACTGAATAGAGTTAATAGAATAAATACCGAAGCGCCATGGAGGAACTCTATTCGGCGTCCGATTTCCCAAATCCAGAGCAGATTAAAGGTTATATGTAACCAGCCGAAATGAATCAGCATCGGAGAAATCAGTCGCCAGTATTGGCCACTGCTAAGGGTATACTCCAGATCTGCGAAGTAAATCCGATCGCCTCTTATTTCAAAGGCCACCAGCATCATGCTTTGAAACATTTCGCTGTACTCACCATCGCTGGCCGCCAGGCCTAGGGGGAAAGCGACTAGATTGAACAATAAAAGGCTGATGGTCAGTGGGAATCTGGTCGCATTTGCCCGCAGCCGATGCCACAGCATATCCAGACCAGCGGTATTATTGGGTGTCACTCCAGGCGACCTATTTTGACCCTGCCATTGCTGAAAAAGAGAAACCAATTGGTCATGTTCAATATCTGTACCAACCCAGATAACCTGTTCAACCCCCTGGATGGTAATGCGATGTTCAACACCGCTGGCGACGAGCAACTCTGAGAAACCCCGCAAATCGAGATCTGACGGTAACTGCATTGCGGCATAGAGATGTTTATCCATAGCTCTTCAAACTGATCACAATTGGGTAAAAAAGATGTACACTGACGTTCATTCCTTAATTGTAACCGTTTGTACCATGCCAATGGAAAATGCTGACCAACAGGTCCTTAAACAACTCACCGAATGGGTGTCAGAGGGTCAAGCCAGCTGGCTTTGCACTGTCGTTAAAAC
Organism: Gammaproteobacteria bacterium; assembly: GCA_018666555.1. Taxonomy (GTDB): domain Bacteria; phylum Pseudomonadota; class Gammaproteobacteria; order Pseudomonadales; family Azotimanducaceae; genus UBA9926. Next base: position 4,907 of record JABIZD010000064.1, on the reverse strand, counting down.
CTGGGGCTCATCACCCCGTCCGGTCGGCTCTCTACTTTGCTGTAATTCTCTCGGCCACCTGGCTGGGTCTCTTTCTGGAGGCTGTATCGAAGAGGATCTACTTGAAAAGCTCCAGGCTGGCAGCATGGCCCGTGATACTCCAGAAGTGTTGGTTTACGGCGTTACCCAGGCCGAAACAGAGAAGCTTGGCTTGCCCTGTGGCGGTCAGTTGCAGGTCGTTGTTGAACCATTCCCTGACAAAAAGCACTTGCCTGTTTTAGAAAAACTGGTCAGCCGAATTGAAGCTCGCCAGTGTATTGAGCGAACCATAGATATCGCCACCGGTGACATGACGGTGGAGAACAAACAAAGATTCCAGCACCTAAAATTCAATGGCGAATTCTCAAATACGACGATCGCCGGTGAAAAATCAATGAGTCAGACTTACGGGCCTCGCTACCAACTCCTGCTCATCGGCTGTGGCCAGGTGTCACAGTACTTAGCTGAAATGGCAAAAGCCCTGGACTACCACGTCATCGTCTGTGATCCCAGGGAAAACCTGATGGAACAGTGGCCGGTTGAAGGCATCCAACTCATTACCGGTATGCCGGACGATGCCGTCAAGGCACATGCAAATGATCCGTTCTCTGCCATCATCGCCCTGACCCATGATCCGAGAATTGATGATATGGGCTTAATGGAGGCTCTCACCACGGACGCTTATTTCATTGGCGCCATGGGATCCAAGAAAACATCTGAAAACCGTCGCCAACGGTTGCAGCAACTCGATCTCACCGATGTTCAAATTGACCGACTGCATGCGCCTGTTGGCCTGCCCATCGGCAGCAAGACGCCGGCAGAGATTGCCATCGCTATTCTCGCCCAATTGACTGCACTGCGTTCTGAGAAAGGCAAGGCTGTGAAAGCAGACTATCGGAAGCTACCTGCATAAAGGAGCTAACAGAACCTTGCTGAAAATAGGTGCATTAATACTGGCTGCAGGCAGCAGTCGACGTTTTGGTGACGACAAACGACGCAGCAGGTTGGCCAGCGGCCAGCGACTGCTGGAGACAACTATTGCAAACGTGAACCCCCGTTTTGCAGAAATCATGGTCATTCTACGCCAGGATGATAACCACCTGGCAGAAGAGCTACAAAAACAATTTCGTGGCCTTTTAACCTACCTGGCACCGGATTCTGCTTTAGGCATGGGCCACAGCCTCAGTGACGGAATCAAACAGGTCTCGAGCTGGCAGGCCAGTGCTATTTTTATGGGTGATATGCCATTTATCCAGCCAGAGACGATCGAGTTGTTGCTTGACCGGTATAGCCTACATGAAAGCAACCAGCCGATTATCGTGCCCACCTGTCAAGGGCGGACAGGCCATCCTGTCATATTCAGCAAAGCCTACTACCCGGAGTTGACCGTACTGACCGGGGATGAAGGTGCTAAGTCAATTGTCAGGGCCTATGCAGACCATGTCATCCAGGTACCCTGCCTCGACTCAGGCGTTTTACGTGATATCGATGTACCGGAAGACCTCAGTCACCCTTCCGAATAGCCCAATCGAGTTTAGACCGACAGACACCGTAAAAACTATGTCCGGGCGGATGAATCAACTTAAGTTTGTCGTTCATTTTCCGAATGCGGACGCTCTCTCCAGGTGTCATCTGAAACTCCATCTGGGAATCAAAGCTGACCTTTGCATCACCCCCATGACGGGCTCCCAGTTCAATACGTAGCTCCGAGCCACCGGGTACGACCAGGGGACGTGAGTTAAGCGAATGAGGGAACATCGGTATCAACACCATGGCATCCAAGGAAGGATGCATTATCGGACCACCTGCGCTCAAAGCATAGGCAGTAGAACCTGTAGGGGAAGAAATAATCAACCCATCAGAAAACTGGTTATAAACGAACACATCGTCAATGAACAAATTGATTTCGATCATCCTAGCCATGGCCGCAGAATGAACAATTATTTCATTTAACGCACTGGATAACTGAACATTACTGCCTTCGGTTATCTCACCTTCAAGCAGGAAGTGCTCCTCGATCTGGTGCTGACCTGATAAAACCTCTTCTAACCTGAGCTCAATTTCATCTGGTGAGACATCCGCTAAAAACCCTAACCTGCCCCGGTTGATACCAAGTAACGGCACACCATGGGGTGCTAATTCGCGCGCCGCACCCAGCATATTACCATCGCCACCAACGGCAATAACCAGGTTGACCATGCTCCCTATTTCTGACCGGGTGAAGGCGGTATCCCGCCGATTCAGAATCTCTGCAGCGGTATGTTCAAGGTATACGTTGACGTCACGTTCCCTCAGGAAGGTGTCAACCGCGCGCAAAGATTCCTGAACCAGGTCACTGCCACCTCTTGCAAATAGTCCAACGTTTTTGTATTCACTCATCACATCAGCCCTTAGCTAGGCTAGGCATTTAAGGTTAGATTCTTACCCATTTCAATAGCCTGGTATACCTAATTCAACTCATCAAGCCGATTCTGGTTTAACAAGAACCGCTTTTACAAGCATGGAAACCGGCATTTGGTTTTTTCTCAGGGCTTGCAATTCCCAGATCAGCCTCCACAATAAGACTAGACCCAAGGTATAGATGCCATGAATTCTCAAATATCAGAACGATACCAGGAAGAACTTTCCAGGGAAGCCAATATAGAGGATATCGCAGCCGCAGGTTCCTTATGGAAAGCGATGCGCAGCGAAGTTCGTTTGCGGGCTGATTTCGAACCCATCATGTCGACCTTTTTCCATGCTTCGGTGCTGAGTCACGATACCATCGAGGGCGCCTTAAGTTTCATTCTGGCCAGTAAACTAGATAGCCCGGTGGTCTCCAATATGGCGATTCGAGAAATCATCGAAGAGGCTTACAAAGACGACCCATCCATCATCTACGGGGCTGAAATCGACATCAAAGCAACCCGTGACCGTGACCCAGCCTGCAATAGTTACTCTACACCGTTTCTATTTTACAAGGGCTTTCATGCGTTGCAGGCCTATCGAGTGGCCCATTGGCTCTGGTTGCATAATCGTCACAGCCTGGCGTTTTATTTTCAAAACCAGATGAGTAGCATATTCGGCGTAGATATCCACCCTGCAGCCCAGATAGGCTGTGGCATTATGTTTGATCATGCGACTGCGCTGGTGGTCGGTGAAACCGCGGTGATCGAAGACGATGTCTCAATATTGCATGGCGTGACTCTGGGCGGTACCGGCAAGACTTCAGGAGACCGGCATCCCAAAGTTCGCAAAAACTGCCTATTAGGTGCCAATGCGTCAATCATCGGTAACATTGAGATTGGTGAAGGTGCAAAAGTAGGCGCTGGCAGCGTGGTCCTTGAAGACGTTCCGGCTCACGTCACTGTTGCCGGTGTCCCGGCTGTCATTGTTGGCAAGCCTATCGGCGGTTCACCTGCCCAGGATTGTGATCAGGGCTTTTAGTTAATTTGATGGCAGATCGCTAGCCTAAGGCGCTGAAGCCTCGCCGCCCCTGCAAGCCACCGGTGTGAACAAATACCACTTTTTTCCCTGCCAGTACCCCGGCAGCTCGTAATTGCAGCGTTGCCATTAAAGCCTTGCCCGTATAAACCGGGTCCAGCAGCACATTCCACTGCTGCTCAGCTTGCCGTACAAACTTCGTTAAGGCGGGTGGACACTTGGCATAGCCACCCATGTGGTAATCGTGCAAGATTTTCCACTGGACCTGATCTGGTGTTGTTTCAATCAACCCAGTTACTTGTTGGTCAAGGCTATGGGCACCTTTGAGCACTGAAATTCCAATGATCTCACAGGGTCGATCAGCACCCTGCACACAACCTGCAATGGTACCGCCCGTCCCTACCGGTAGGATCAGCGTATCGTATTCCGCCTTGTGATTAGCCAGGTCACGGATAATCTGGGTACAACCCTGGACGGCCAATTGGTTACTACCACCCTCGGGTAACAGTGCAAATTCACCCAATTCTGCCTCAAGTTGTTGCCTGAACTGCATGGTCTGTTTCTGCTGGTAGCTTGCCCGCGTGATAAAAAGCAAGCGCATGCCCAAGGCCTCGGCGTCCTGAAGTGTCGCAGACAGTGCGTCTGCTCTCTCCCCACGAACAATACCAACGGTATTAAGGCCATACTCACGACCTAGTCTTGCCAGTGCCAGCAAATGATTCGACCAGGCCCCACCGAAACTTACTACCGTCTGATTTGATGAGTTGCAGATCGCCTCCAGATTGGCAGACAGTTTGTAATACTTATTACCTAAATCAGGATGCAGGGCATCAAGAAAAAACAAGTCGAGGCCTTGCTGTAAATTCTGTAATGCCCGCTTTAACACGATTTAAGGGGAATTAGCGGCTATAGGACACCGATAATCGCCAGGGCCATATTGATTAGGCAGGCAACCGAACCAATCCAGACTACAGACCGTATGTGGGTAACACCAAAAGCATATAGAGCCAGGTAAGCGCCACGTAATGCCAACCAGATGGAGGCTACCGATACGAGGTCTAACCCAAGATGAATCGCCAGCAAGGCAAGCGCCAGGAATGCAGGCAGGCTTTCCTGTAAATTTTCAGATGCGCGCTTGACTCGTTCACCGGTAATAGACCCCGGCATCGGCTCATCTCGATTAGACAGCAGATAGGCTGTGTTTTTCAGGTTCAGTAACGCCGGCAATATCCAAATCTGTATCAGTGCCAGCAACAGCGTTAAAACAATTATATCGATCATGATTAAATCCTTTTTCTTTTATTAAACTCATATCGCATCTATATCAAACTCATATCAAACTTATATCAAACTTATATCAAACTTATATCAAACTTATATCGAACTTATATCGAACGTATATCGAACGTATATCGAACGTATATCGAACGTATATCGCATATACCCTGCGCTTTAACTTACAGGTC
>JABIZD010000111.1 GCA_018666555.1 Gammaproteobacteria bacterium | reverse complement strand
CGTTCTTCAGACCCCTATCTTCCCGGCCGAAGACGATAGCGGTCTCTGCTCCCTGTCGGTTCATCTCCAGGGCCTTTTCTGCACAAGTGACCGGATCTATCAGTGGCCACGGAATCTTGCGTTCACGAGCTGAAGTCCCAATCACCAGGTTACAATCTGCTATTGCCTCTGCAAGGCTACTGCATACCACCGCACTCTCAAGAACGTCCCCTGCACTGACCGCCCTGAAGGTTGCCTGGGCACTTGGAAACCCTGCAGGATTAACCAGATATAAGCGGCTGACACCCATATTCTTCATCGCCCGCGCAGCTGCGCCGACGTTACCACCGTGCGAGGTTTCTACTAATACGATTCGGATTTTCCGTAAATCCATTACTTCAGTCATGTCGATTTTTCCAAAAGAATATTACAAGTGATTTAGCTTACGATCTGTTACTATCTCGCCTCTTTATAACCTGACCTCCTGAATCCATGGAACCAATGGTAAATATAGTGCTCCGCGGAGCACGCGAAGCCGCAACTCACATTGCCAGGGCATTCGATCGTCCGGATCTGATTAAAATCAGCAAGAAAGGCCATAATGATTTTGTGACCAATATTGATCAGGAAACTGAAGCAATTATAGCAGATTCGATCTCCAAGACATTTCCAACCCATCGAATTATCGGAGAAGAGGGTGGCCTGATTAGCGGGCCAGAAGATGCCGAGTTCGAATGGGTCATAGATCCCATCGACGGCACGACAAATTTTACTCGGCAGATCCCGCATTTCTGTATCTCAATCGCCTGCCTGCGCAATGATATTCTAGAGCATGCCATCGTCATCGACCCCATCCGGCAGGAAGAATTCATCGCCTCCCGCGGGCAAAGCAGCAAACTAAACGACAAAAAAATTCGAGTATCTCAACTGGAGTTACTCGATGGAGCAGTTATTGCTACAGGTGGGCGATACCGGCAACAGGATATGCCTGGCCAGGCAGGTTTAATTCAGGAATTGATGTCCGAGGGCTGCACCTTGCGTTGGCCTGGCAGTGCAGCGCTTGAACTCGCCTACGTTGCTGCTGGACGACTCGATGGTCTGTGGATGAAAAATCTCAAGCTCTGGGATATGGCTGCCGGAGCCCTACTCATACAAGAAGCGGGCGGGCTGCTGGGAGACTTCGATGGAAAACTTAATCATCTGAAAAACGGTGATCTGGTTGCCGCCAGCCCAAAAATCTTTAAAAGCCTGAGTCCACTGGTAAAACAAACCCTCAGAAACTAGCGTTGCGCAACTCCCGATAGAGTTTGCAATCGTCACTCTTCTAAATCAGCACCTTCTTTCACCGGTACCAGCAGATCTTCTCTATTCAGCTTGAGCAGCAACAAGGTATTAGCAGCAACATAAATTGATGAATAGGTTCCCACTACCACACCGGCAATCAGGGCCTTGGCAAAGCCACTGATCAGTTCACCGCCCAACACCAGGAGAGCAAACAGCACCAACAAGGTCGTGAAAGAGGTAATCAGGGTTCTGCCAAGCGTCTGGTTCAAAGAGATGTTAACGATTTCTACAGAACTACCCCGTCTTAATTTTCTGAAATTTTCCCTAATGCGGTCGGAAACAACAATGGTGTCGTTGAGTGAATAACCAATCACTGCAAGCAAGGCAGCTAACACCGTTAGATCAAACTCCCAGCGAATTAACGAAAAAATTCCCAGGGTTATCACTACATCGTGAAAGAGCGCCAGCACGGCGCCCAATGCAAACTTCAGCTGGAAACGGAAAGACACATACAAAAGGACCATCCCAAGCGCCGTTAACAGCCCTAAACCACCTTGATTAGTCAGCTCTTCACCTACAGCCGGACCAACGAATTCAGCCCTTCTCAGAACCAATCCGCTACTCGAGCCCACCTGCAAACTAGCCAGCAAGCCATCGCCTAATCGAGCATTTTCCTTGTCCGAAAGGTTTTTCTGGGGCGGCATACGAACCAGAATGTCTCGATCAGACCCAAAGTACTGCACCACGTGGCCACTATAACCTGCCTGGTCGAGCTCAGCGCGTATCTGCTCAGGATAGGCCTCATCTTCATAGGTGACCTCGACTAACGTACCACCCGTAAAATCAAGCCCCCATTCCAGGGAACGCAGCACGATACTGGCGAGGGAAACCAAAACCAGTACAATCGAGGCCACCGAGGCGATTTTTCGGTAAGACATGAAATCAAAGTTATAAACTTTAGCCATCAGATCAGCAGCCTCTTAATATTGCGGCCACCGTATATCAAGTTAACAATTGACCGGGTACCCATAATGGCGGTAAACATCGAGGTGAGAATACCTATCGAGAGGGTAATGGCAAAACCTTTAACCGGACCAGTACCGATACTGTAGAGAATAACTGCCACCAGCAAAGTCGTCAGATTAGCATCTAAAATGGTAACAAAAGCGCGATCGAAACCTGCATTTATGGCCATCTGAGGAGACATCCTATTGTTCAGTTCTTCTTTAATCCTTGAAAAAATGAGCACGTTAGCATCCACCGCCATGCCGACGGTAAGAACAATCCCGGCGATTCCAGGCAAGGTTAAAGTGGCCGAAATACTCGACATAACGGCGACCAACAAAACCAGGTTTGTTATCAATGCAATATT
>JABIZD010000216.1 GCA_018666555.1 Gammaproteobacteria bacterium | reverse complement strand
CCTGCAGGGTCTTTGTCAGCTTATCCAGGACCTGGGTGCAGCGCTCGTTATCATAAGCAGCGATTGCTGGTAAACGTTGTGCGCTGTGCAATGCAGATCTGACTTCAAAACCAGGAAGACCAGACGGATTCTTGAGGAACTCCAGCCGGTCAGTATGAAGCTGCTCTGCATTGGTTGCGCAATCGAGTTCAATATTACGCAGATGCTCGATGGAGTCGACCTCCGGGCCTGCAATCGAAGCAACCATTGATAGCGGTACATGGGAATCGATCGGCATGTCTAGAGATCGTGCCACTGTCACCATTTCATGGAAGATCTCTTTTGAAACCAATTCGTAAATCTTGATGAAACTGGCGCCTGCCTGTTTGAGCGATTCAATATTGGTTCTTGTCTGCTCCTTTGAGGCATTTGCTATACCAATTTCGGGTCTCGATTTGCCGTCGTAAACGACATCAGATCCATCAAGGAGAGGGCCGGCAAAAAATACTCTGGGAGCGATTGCTCCTGGTTGTTGCATCTTTTCGACGACTGGCAGGAGGTTGTGAAGTAACCCGCCAGTATCGCGCACGCTGGTGATGCCATAGGACAGAAACAGACGTGGCATGACCGCCGTCAGTTCTGTTTCATAGGTGAGATGAACGTGAAAATCCCATAGTCCAGGTATAAGGAATTGGCCGCTCCCGTCGATGACCTCATGGTTAACAGGAAGCTCTATTGCTGGGCCTGCATAGGTGATTTCATCTTCTGAAAACACCACCGTCTGGTGATTCTTTACCCCGTTGACAGCGTCTATGGTGGTGACATTGGTAATGACGGTGCCCAGTGAAGATGTCGGAGCAGGCATGTCACAGGAGGTTAAAGCAATGATCAATAACAGGATTAAACTTCGCATAAGCAGATTTAGTTTTTATGATGATCTGCGACTATATCTGTAAGGCGATAGAAATCATACCCAAAAATCAGCCTGGCCAGAGTTCCCAGCGAGTCCGGTAAGTCGACCGGCAGCTTAGTTAATTGGATTCAGGGGTGATGGTTTAGCTTGCCCCCTGGCATCTCAGTACCACCGGGCCTGGAGCCCCAGCCAGACTTTGAAGACGAGGTCTGAATGAAGCTGTTGTAAATCTCTCTTGGTTCAATCACAGTTCAGGTACAGAAAGATCGGCAATGGATATTCAAAGGCTATGAAGCAGCTCTTCCTAAAAGGCTCTATCACGTTGAACCCTTCCAGGCTGTTGCCAGCATCGATGATCCCCAGGACGGTGATTGTGGTCCTGTTTTTATGTGCCCCTCTGGCTGTATTTGCTGAGGTTTATGATCTTGGTGGTATGTATACCTTTCACTATCGTGATGGGCGGTATGCAAATTGGGGAGACTTCGCGCGGCGCGGTGCCCAGCTTGCCATCGATGATATTAATAATTCAAACATGCTAGGCGATGATGTGCTCAGAATGCTCCCTGAAAATGTTATCGATTATCATTGCTGGCCGGAGAATGCGGGTTTAATGGCCGAAACCTTGATGAAGAAAAATATTATTGCATTAACGGGGGCCGACTGTAGTGGACCTGCTGTTGAGATAGCTGGAATGGCAGAAAAATACCAAGTTCCAGTCATTTCCTACGGTGCTAACGCCTCGATGCTGTCTTCACCTGAGCGATTCCCCTGGTTTGTCAGGGTGGTTAACCCGAGCGAATCCAATGAAGGTTATTTGATCGACCTAGCCGCTTATTTTGGGGTAAAGGAGATTGCTTATTTTTTTACCACTGATGCCTGGGGGCTCGGCGCCAGTAAAGTGGTCCATACCTACGCTGAACGTCATGGCATAAAGATCCTAAAAGAATATAGCTTCGCACGAGATACCAGCCAGCAAGTCTTGCTGGGCTATATGAGCGAGGTCAAAGACGCAGGAATTGAGCACATTGTGATAACCACCCCTACCCCGGATACGGTAAGGCTTTTTAGGTCCTTGCATGCCCATGGCCTTAATAAATTGGGCAATAGTTTTTACGCTGCAGAAATGATTCTCTCCGGTGAAAGCCCGGAAGTTGTCTATGGAAGCCTGGGATATTTTGCTCCTGCGGCGATGCTTGCCGGTTCCAAAAAGCTGACCCTTTTCAGAAAGTCTCTCGAGCAGCGACTGGATCAGGCGATTGATCCAGATTCAATCACTTTCATAACCAGCGCTCTGAGTTATGACCATATCATGGCGATCGCGCATTCGATCAAAGCCATTAAGCTTGATGGTAAGGTGGTTAATCGTGACAACCTGATGAGCTATTTACGGGCAATGGATTTTGCTGGCATTACCGGCCGGGTTTCGCTAGCGGCAGGTAGTAATGATAGGGCTAATATGCCGATTCAGATATTCAATAACCATGGCTACAAGGCTGATCAGAAAACCGTGAAATTTGTATCCATCGGTTTTGTTGATACTGAGACGGGAATGCTGGTGATAAATGAAGATGCCATTCTCTGGCCAGGGAGCCTTACGCCGGAATAGAGTGGCAGAACAGATCTGGTTGGCTTAGTCGGGGTCATCGTTTGCGCAGTTTAGACCGGCACAGAGGCCGATATTCGGGAATCGCTTTTGGGTGTCGTATAGAGACATCCACTCCTGAGGGAAGTAGGCGTGGCAGTTGGGCTTAAAATGCATAGGCATACCAGCAGAGATGGGCGTGCAAAAGCGTACCAACAGAGATGGCTATGAAAAGGAGAGGAAACCATGGATTATGAAGTTATCTCGGCAGACTGTCATATTGATCTGATTTGGCTGCCTGAGGATTTGTTTACCTCCGAGGCGAGCCGAGACCTGGCCGGGCGTATGCCGTACGTCGAGGATAGCGAAAAAGGCCCTTTGTGGGTCAGTAAAAAAGGCGCCGTATTTGGTTTGCAGAATGGGATGGGCTCGGCTGGTCGAGAATATATTCCAGGACAGATTCATCGATCTGATGCGATGGCAGCAACCGGTCTTTACGAGGACGGAAAGAAGGGTATCCGCCGCCTGACTGTCCCTGAGCTTCGTATCCAGGACCAAGATCGGGATGGTGTACAGGCAGAAGTCCTATACGGCATATTAGGAGCCGCGCAGCGTCTCAAGGATGATCAAGCTGCCACTGAGTTGATGCGAATATACAACGAGTGGTTAGGAGACTTCTGCGCCAGTTATCCTGAGCGATTTGCCGGCCTCGCCTGCATTCCTAATCATGATATCGATGCGGCAGTGGAGGAAATCCATCGAGTCGCTAAAAGGGGCCAGGTCCGGGGCGTTGAAATCTCAAACACCCTGGATATGAAGCCGGTATTTGATCCCTCATGGACGAAACTCTGGCAGGCTCTGGATGAAGTCAAATTACCGGTTCACTTTCATACCATCGGCGGTCGGCCACCTAATTTTGAAGCCATGCAACCGCTGCAAAGAAGGCAGTCCTTTGCGGTTTTTATCACAGGCTTCCAGTTGCAGATGTCTCGTATAGTCATGGAGCTTATCTATGGCGGAGTGCTTGAAGCGTATTCCAATGTCAATGTTGTGATCGGTGAAAGTGGTATTGGTTGGATTCCTTATATACTCGAGCACATGGACCTGGAATGGGAGGATCAGTTTAAAGACCTGACTTTGACCATGAAACCTTCCGAATATTGGCAGCGGCAGTGCATGGCAACCTACCAAAGTGACAAGGTCGGTATCAAACTATTGGCTGAATTGGGCGAAGACAATATTATGTGGGGATCGGATTTTCCTCATCCGGATGGTATTTGGCCTGATTCACAGGAATTTATAGCGCGTGAACTGGGTCATTTGCCGGCCACCCAGAAAAAGAAAATCATCTGTGACAATGCAGCGCGGCTTTATGGTTTTGTCTAATTGCGGATGTGTCTAATTGCATTGGCTGGTCCTAAAAGAGGCTGGTCCTAAAAGAGGCTAGGACTAAAAAGAGGTGGGCAGTGGCCCTGCATTTAGCTAGTGCAAGATCACTGTCAGGCGAGCTCTGCTAAAAGTCCACCTGGCCTGGATTCTGTAGCCTGGGCTTCAGGGGCTGGTTACAAGTACCAGATAAGCTCGAGTTTGATGAAATCCTCGTTTTGCAGAAAGGCCAGGTCCGCGTGAGGGTCAGAGAATACCTCCAGAAAGCCCTGAAACCCAGGGATAACCCGTCTTGTATTACCGAAAATTGAGCCCTCAACGGTTATTTTCAGCCGCTCGCCAATACGACTGCTGGCTTCTAATGTGGTCAGGTATTCGTGAGATTCGCGATCTATAAGGGTGACTAATAAAGCGGTTGTTGCTGCTGCATCGTTAAAGGCATAGCGCAGTCCAATTGCTATATCATCCTGACCAAGGGCAGGGCCAGCGGGACCTCTGGCATCGTACAGGTATTCTGCTATGAGACCCAGGTCGCCTCTGCTGCCGGCAATTCCGACAAAGGTTTTCTCAAAGCCAATGGTCGCTGCGTGATATTGCCTACCTTGGCCACTGCGGCTGATAGCCTCGGCCTTAAAAGCCCAGTCGCCGAGAAAGTACTGAGCATCTAAACCTGTTTGCTCAATGATATTGTAATGAGGAATCAGCACCGCGCCTGTCGATATACCGCCATTAAAGGTGAAGCGAGGAACCAGTAGAGGCTCGCGGCTAGTCCCCGAAAAATGTGAAACACCTAGTTCCAAATCACCGATACTGTGCAGCCATCGGATAGCAAAGTCGCTGCGATACTGTTCTGCGCTGGACTCATAGGTGGCCTCATCAGACTCGATCTGAAAAGGGAAAGCCGGCCTCCCGTATGCCCCAGTGAAACGTCGTTCCCGGAAACCCATCAGCCAGTAAATATCAAGAACTCCCCAGTTTTGCTGCCAGGACAGGTTGATCATGGGTTGCCCCAGTTTTTCTTCACCGTCCGGGTTTTCAAGGGCGTCCGTTTGATTGATGATATCAACCAGATGCTGTGCTTCGGTTACGCCCCAGAATACCTTGCGGATGCCTGTGCGAAGCTCGTAGCTGTCGGT
>JABIZD010000175.1 GCA_018666555.1 Gammaproteobacteria bacterium | reverse complement strand
GAGACGATCATTCCTCTAATCTCTCTGAATTGGCTAACCGTAAAGATAATAGTACATAGGCCAGGAGTGTTGGATAGCGACCCCAGTCTCGGGTCCCGGTGGCGAGGCAAAATAAGAGCCTCTGAGATGGTATAACCGGGCTCTAAAGACGTCTTAACTCGGCATCTGCTCCGGTTGAGCCTTTGGTGATTCCTGAATAGCGACCATTGCGGGCCGAGGATTTGGGGAAGCGTTTGCTCAGTTCAGGGCCCGCCGCAGTCAGGCCACCATCAACAACGATATGTTCACCTGTCACGAATTCAGCATCATCGCTGGCCAGAAATAACGCCGCGCCAGCAATGTGAGTCCCGGTGCCTTGCTCAGGCCAGGGCTGGGACTTACCAAAAGCTTTGGCGGTTGCCTCCGGGTCGCCTCCATCCGCCAGGGGTGTATTGATAAATCCGGGGCAGATGGCATTAACACGTATTTTGTCCGGGCCGAGTTCAACCGCGGCTGCTTTGGTCATACTGATCACAGCGGCCTTTGCAGCGGAATAAACTAACGGTCCCGCATCACCGCTAAGTCCGGCGATTGAAGCAGTGTTGATGATGCAGCCACCCTTGGCCTGCGATTTAAAGGTTCGAGCAGCGTGCTTGATACCCAGGAATACGCCTTTGGCGAGGACATCAAAAGTATAATCCCAATCGGCTGTCGTGGTTTCCGTCAGTGGGCCTATTGCGCCGCCAACTCCAGCATTGTTGAAGATAATGTCAAGGCTACCAAAATGCGACAGGGTAAGGTCAATCAGTGCCTCGATATGCTGTTCCGATGCGACATCAGTTTTCTTGAATAGGACCTGTTCTTTGAATCCTGCTCGGGCCGCCTGGTCTGCGGCCTCCAGACCTTTTGTTTCATTAAAATCGGCTATTACTACGCTGGCACCTTCTTCGAGAAAGCGATGCACGGTAGCCAGACCCATACCGCTGGCACCGCCGGTGATAATGGCTATTTTTTTGGTAAGCCTCATCTGATACTCTCCTGCTATCAATGTATGGGGGTTAGGACTTTATTTGAAGACCGCCGGATATGTCTGGCCGGTATGGCGACAGCTAGCATTGTGCATCAATTCGGCTGGTTGTGTCGCTGTTTATTCAGCAAATAAAAATTTGTCAATCAGGTTGAGTTGGCTTCTGGTCGTTTTAAGGAACCGGCGCGTTCCTCGCCCTTGGGTGGATTCCGGCTACTGAGCCTTTAACCCTGCGCTATGGTTGGTTCCGGAGATAGGTAGGTTCAGCAATAGATAATATGACATACCAATGGGGGAAATAATGATGTCGATTGATGTGATAGATCATGAATTTGACTTTAGTCCTATCAAAACAAGAATGCAGAGTTATATTGATAAGGGCTTATTGTCCTGCGTCAGCACTGTCATCCTCAAAGGTACTGATGTGCTTGATGTGCAGAATCTTGGCTTTCAGGACATCGAAGAAGGTATCGCTTTACCTGAGGACGCAATTTTCAGGGTTTATTCGAATACCAAGATCGTCACCTCTGTTGCCCTGATGCAACTCTATGAGGTTGGCCGCTTCAAGCTGGAGGATCCGCTCGAGAAATACCTGCCGGAGTTTGCTGATATGCAGGTGCTGAATGCAGGAGCAACTAACGCTGAAGATTGTAAAAACGTAGAACAGAAAATCCTTATAAAACATATTCTGAGCCATAGTGCAGGATTCAGTTATGGCCACTTCGAGCCCGATTCAGTTATTGACCAGCTGTATACTGAGCAGGGGATTGGCGCACTGGTTCACGAGGGTGGAGGTGACCTGGAGGAGCTCTGTAAACGTGTTGGGGCTCTACCGCTGGCGTATGAGCCCGGTACTTTCTGGCGCTATTCCGTTGCTACTGATATCTGCGCAAGGCTTGTTGAGGTGCTATCCGGACAGAAATTTGATGCCTATCTCAAGCAGAGAATATTCGAGCCGCTGCAGATGGTGGATACCGATTTTTGGGTTCCTGAAGATAAAGTCCATCGCTTCACTACACTCTATGCCCCAACCAACCTGATGGAGCCGATGAATACCGAATTAGTGAAGATGGATGATGCTGTCAGGGGTAGTTTTAATCGCCCGGCCCAATTTCTAAGTGGAGGCGGAGGGCTGGTTTCGACGCTTGAAGATTATCTTAATTTTATACGCATGATCATCAATGGTGGGCAATGGTTTGGTCAGCGCGTTATTAGAGCTGAAACCCTGGATTTAATGCGCACCAATCAATTGGCTGAGGGTGTGGGCGTTAATTTTATGGGCTGGCAGATGCCAGGGACCGTTTTTGGTCTTGGTTTTGCGCTTAAGGCGCAACTGACTGATGCTGACCCTGAAGCATCCCAGGATGAATACCACTGGGGCGGGATTGCTGGCACGCATAGCTGGATGGCTCCGCATTCAGGGATTTCTGGGATGTGTTTCACACAACGGATGCCTGGCTTCATGCATCCGTTTAGCTTTGAATTCAAAGCCATGGTATACGCAGCGGGTGTGAGCAGTTCCTAGGGTAATGACCTGACGATATAGCCAAGTTCCATCAGCCAGGAAGGCGGCGTTTCTTGGAATCAAGGCCTAAACTCGAAGCATAATGGTAACTAAAGAGTGGGTGTTAAAAAATTATTGGTTTTGTTCAGTCTCGCCGGAATACTTTGCTAGTTAGTCGTGCTCATTCTAGGTTTGTTGCAACGGGAGAAAAGCGAATACATGAAAACAAATATTGAAACTGCTCAGGGTTGGGTGGCGGGTGAATCTGCAGCTACAGATCCAGCAATGAGGGTCTTCAGAGGCCTGCCCTATGCCCAACCGCCGCTAGGTGACCTGCGCTGGAAGCCCCCTCAGCCGGTCGAACCTTGGACCGACCTTCACGCTGCCGACGCGTTTTCGCTGCCGTGCTGGCAGACGCATAGTGAGGATGCATTCGTCTGGAGCAGGGGTGTGTTTGAGCGCAGTGAAGATTGCCTGTACCTTAATGTCTGGAGTCCTGAGGATGCTGACCACTTGCCCGTAATGGTCTGGTTCCACGGTGGTGCCCATACCGGCGGTTGGGGTCACAATTTGCTCTTTGACGGGACTAATCTCGCTGGCCTTGGTGTTGTGCTGGTGACGATCAATTACAGATTGGGGCCGTGGGGTTTTTTGGCTCATCCGCTACTATCTGAAGAATCGCCGTTTAATTCTTCCGGCAACTATGGTCTGCTGGATAAAATCGCTGCTCTAAAATGGGTCCAGCAGAATATTGAGGCTTTTGGCGGAGATGCCAGCAATGTTACCGTGTTTGGCCAGTCCGCTGGCTCCCAGAGTATCTGCGCCTTGATGGCCTCGCCGCTCGCACAAGGTCTGTTTCACAAGGCGATTGGCCAGTCGGCCAGCTGCCTGGGGTCTTTTGCCAGTGATCCTGATGGTTTTACAACGGGTAAAAAGCTGGTAGCAGCACTGGCAGAGGATATCAGTCTGGAACAGCTCAGGGCTGTTTCTAATGAGCAATTACTCGAAGCTGCACTGGCCACTAACTGGGCCAACAGGAGTCGTATTACTATTGACGGCTGGGTTCTCCCTGAACCGCCTGTTAACAGTTTTGTAAGTGGTGAAGCTGCCAGCATACCTCTGCTGCTGGGATGTCTCGCCAATGAAGGTCATCTGCTTTTCCCTCGCAATGACAGCCTCACCGCAACCCAGTTTGATAATTATTTAAATCAGACTTTCAGCTCTGCTGAAAACCAGCATCTGGCCATTAAGAGGGCCTATGCAGAAGAGTTACAGGAGTCTCCAGGGCTAGCTCAGCACGCTATCGCGACGGATCTGTTTATGGCGCTGGGCATGCGTCAGTGGGCCAACTTCAATAGTGCTTCAGGGCAACCGTCTTTCCTGTATTTTATGGACCATATTCCTCCTGCATCGCGGATTTACTTACCAGAATCGGCTGAGCTTGAGCTTCCAGGGGGGCCTCATAGCGCAGGAGCCTATCACTCCGGTGATCTGGCATACGTCTTTAACAACCTTGATAAAGCGGGTGCCTACTGGTCACAGATTGATCAAGAGCTAGCGGTGATAATGAGCCGGTACTGGACTAATTTTGCCAGGAATGGGCATCCCAATTGCGAGGATCTGCCTGTCTGGCAGGCTTATGCGCCGGAGCAGCATACCACTATGTTATTAAATGCCTCACCTGGATCTCGTGCCGGCGTGCGGCAGGTTAAGCTCGATGCTCTGCAGGCTGCTTTGTAGGGCGCCTTGATCAGGCTTTGCCGGTCACTATCCACAGAGGGTCCCCTGATTGAGGTGACCGGTCATGAAATTCTGACGAGGAAAACCCAGCCTGTTCGAGATAAGTTTTCACCAACTCGATTCTCTGCTCAGCAGGTAACATCTGGAACGCTGAAATCGCCTTGGTAGGAAAGCAGCGATGCGACATGGCAATGGAAATTTGTCCATCGGGCTTCAGGGATCGGCGTATCGATGCGAGTACTTCTATGGGCTTAATCAGATACTGTATTGAAACCGTGATCAGAGCGTAATCAAATTCAGCCTGGGGGAAAGGGCAGACCGGGTCAATGTTGAGATCGTGAACACACCAGTTGCTGAGTCTGGGATTATTGCGCAGCTCTTCAGCATTCATGCCAAGACCGGTAATCTTGCCGAATTCGATGTCCTCTGGTAAATGTGAAACCCAGGAAGACATGCAGTCCAGGAGGTCAGCGCCCTGCCTGAGAAAATGACGGTAAAATTCTGTGAGTTCAGCAATGGTGGTGAGATCAATGTGCTGAACCATTCTTGCCTGCGCATAGAAATGATGATCAGCTGACTCATCCTGACGCTGGAACCAGTGTGGAGGCATATTTTTGAAATGGTTGGGCATTGCTGTATTCGCGATAAATGTCTTTCTTTAGGTTTGGTTGATACCGAATTGTCTGGCGGTCATATCCAGGGCATCCCGAAGCCGGTTAATCAACAGGTCTATTTCTTCTCTGTTGATAATGAGGGGTGGCGCACTGATAACTGAGTCACCTACCTGGCGGATCATGAGATTATTTTCGATGGCCTGATTACGGCAGTAAACAGCGGCTTCGCCATCGGGTGCTAATCGCGTCGGGCTATTCTTGTCGCGAACTAATTCAAGAGCCCCGAGCAGCCCCTGGCTACGAGCTTCCCCTACGATAGGGTGCTCTGCCAGTGTTGCCCATTGTTCCTGCCAGTAGACCATAGTGTCCGACTGCAATTTTTCAAGCATGCCGGGTTGCTGATAGATCTTCAGTGTGGCCTCACCGGCAGCACAGGCTGCAGGGTGTCCTGAATAGGTGAAGCCATGCGCGAATTCTCCACCTTGGCTGGTGATGACATCGGCGATAGTATCGCTGACCGCAACACCGCCCAGGGGTTGGTAGCCATTGGTAACTGCTTTGGCAAAACTGATCAGGTCTGGTTTGTAACCAAAGGTTTGGCAACCAAACCATTGCCCGGTCCTACCAAAGCCGCAGATGACTTCATCGCTGATCAGCAGGATACCTCTCTGTTTACATATCAGGTCAATTTCAGGCCAATAAGAGGCGGGCGGTATGATGACGCCACCGGCACCTTGAACTGGTTCTGCGATAAAAGCAGCTACGTTATCGGCTCCTAGTTCATCTATTTTGTCGGCCAGTTTGTTAGCGTATTGCTTGCCGAATTCGTCCGGGGTTTGATTATCTGCTAACTCAAAGCTGTACGGCTGTTCAATATGATGCACGTAATGGAGCCGAGTAAACTGATCATGCATGCCCTTCATACCGCCCAGGCTAGCCGCTGCAATAGTGCTGCCGTGATAGGCATTTTTTCGGCTGATAATGAGTTTTTTGTCGGGTTTGTCGATGAGATCAAAATATCGGTGGACGAGTCTGATATTTGTATCGTTTGCTTCCGAACCTGAATTGGTCAGGAAAAAGTGATTAAAGTCCTCAGGGAAGATCTGGCTGAGCTGTTGGCAGAGACGGATGGTCGCGTCCGTTGTACAGTTAAAAAAGCTGTTATAAAAAGGTAACCGTTCTAGCTGGTCGGCGACTGCTGTTTTGATGCTGTCCTGGCTATAACCCAGATTGGTGCACCATAAGCCGGACATGCCATCGAGTATTCGGTTTCCTGCAGAATCTGCAATATAAATATGTTCACCGCCTACATAGGTGCGCCCGCCTGTTTCCTTGTAGCGTTTGAAGTCCGTAAACGGGTGTAGCAAGGCATCCCTACCCATCCCGGTAATTTCAGTAGCATCCTGTGTTCTACCCATATCTATTCATCCTTTCCCTGGGTGAATTTGGCCTCGTCTTAATCTTGCTTTAGCAGTGATCTCAGAACTGCCTCGCCGCTCGAGAACCAGTCCAGAGAGCAGCTAGTGACAAAAGATGACCAGATCTATCCAGTGGTTCACCTCGTTTGACAGTCAATCCGGCTGGAGCCTGTTTGCCAACTCGGTGATTTTCAGCAAGTTAAAAGTTCAGCTTCGGTCCTTCAAAGCAGTAAATCTGAACATATCTGATGGCCAGTGGCAATAAACTCTTTTGGATTAATGAAAACGCTGTCGAGTCCTTGTTTCAGGTGCTTTTTCAGGCATGCTAGGATGCGTCGCGAAGCGAATTTGCCAGCCGTTTGGGCTTTATGGGTGCCCGGTCTGCAGCTTGACATGATTGATCCCAAATTTTTACAATCAAAGTACCATGCGGATGATAATGTGTGATTTGATAGTAATCATGCCAGTCATACTCCAACAGCTTTCCCAGACGCTAAGCTGATTCACTGTGAAATGGCTACGGAACAAACCTGATGATGCAAAAATTTCGAATGCTGGGCTGTTGGCTGATATTGTTTGCGAGTATCGGCTGCTCGAAACCAGAATCGGCGGATCTGCTGCTGATATCGGCGGCAGTTTATACGCTTGATCCTGACCATCCGTGGGCAGAGGCGGTTGCCATTCGAGACGGTACTATCGTTGCGGTGGGCTCAAATAAGGAGATTACTAATAAGTTTGAGGGTCCCATTGAGGCGCTTGATGGTCGGATGGTTTTACCTGGTTTCCATGATGCTCATCTGCATTTGCTTGGTGGGGGGATTCAGCTTCTGCAATGTGATTTAAGTGGCCTGGCATCGGTACCAGTCTTGCTTGCAAAGGTACGTACCTGTGACGCTGCTTTGGCTCCAGGAGAATGGTTGCTGGGCGGTGGTTGGAACCTGTCTTTATTTGAGCGGGCAAATCCGTCAAAAGCGCTGCTTGATGCTATCAATTCCGAGCGACCGATCTATTTGCGGGGCGAGGATGGGCATTCTTCTTGGGCTAATAGTCCAGCACTGACTCTAGCCGGAATCGGTCTGACAACCCCTGATCCGGCTCAAGGGGTTATCGAAAGAGATGCCGCCGGGTTGCCATCAGGAACATTACGGGAATCAGCCCAGATGCTATTGGAGAGGACCCTTCCAGAGTTACCAGCCGAAAAACACCTGGAGGCGACCCGGATGGCGCTTCGGTTGGCCAACAGTTTTGGCATCACATCAATGATCGATGCATCGTCTGCTGCTAATGAGATCCGAGCCTACCAGTATCTGCTTGATCAGAACGAATTGACCGCTCGTATGGTGCTCTCTTTACCGGTACTCGCATCCATTGGTGACACGATGGATGGGGATAAAATTCGGCCGGATGATCGAGATAGTGGTAAACGACTTCGTCTGGATGCCGCCAAAATTTTTGTCGATGGGGTGCTTGAAGGTGAGACTGCCGCATTGCTTGAGCCATATATCGGTAGTGGCGGAGAGCGGGGGATGCTATTAATTGATCCTGATGAACTAAAGGCGTTGGTGACTGATCTGGATGCCAGGGGTATTCAGATTATGTTCCATGCCATCGGAGACATGGCTACCAGAGTCAGTCTCGATGCCGTCGCCTACGCTCGAAACAAAAATGGCAGCGGCGATAATCGTCATCATATCGCCCACTTGCAACTCATTGACGAAGCCGATCGTGGCCGCTTTGCTGAACTTGAGGTTGGCGCAAATTTTCAGGCGCTCTGGGCCTATCCTGATGGCTATATTACCGACATAAACCTGCCTGCCGTGGGTGCGGGCCGGGTCAATGAGATGTATCCGTTGGCTTCTCTAGCATCCTCTGGAGCTACTTTAGTGGGTGGTAGTGACTGGTCTGTAACCTCCCTTAATCCCCTTGAAGCGATTGAGACAGCCGTTACCAGAGCCGATGAGTCCGGTGTCGTCACAGGGGTGTTGAATCTGAATGAGAGCATGTCACTAGCGGACATGATTAAAGTTTATACTCTTAATGGGGCCTTCATCATGCACCAGGAAGATCAGGTTGGTAGTATAGAAATAAATAAGTGGGCGGATCTGGTGATACTTGAAAAAAACCTGTTTGAAATTCCTGTATCTGCTGTTGGTGATGTACAGGTATACAAGACCCTGCTGCAGGGGGAGGTTGTATACCAGAGATGACTAGACCTGTTGTGTTACTGCCCTGTGATGTTAAAGCCTTCGGTTCTTATCCGTTTCATAGCGTTGGCGAAAAATATATAAATGCGGTAACTCATGGAGCCGGAGCAATGCCCCTGCTGCTGCCGGCCTGGGGGCAGGGCCAGGATATGAGAGACTGCCTGGAAACGTCGAGTCTGAAGCCATTGCTTGAATCGGTGGATGGGTTGTTTTTAACCGGGAGTGTCAGCAATGTTCATCCAAGTCGGTATGACTCTGGTCTGGCAGCGCTGCGGCCTGATGCGCAAAGAGATGCATTAGTATTTCCCCTGATTGATTTTGCCCTTGATATCGGTTTGCCTGTGCTGGCCGTCTGTCGCGGCATCCAGGAGCTTAATGTTGCTATGGGAGGCACCTTGAATCCCAGTGTCCATGCGACGCAAGGTTATCTGGATCATCGCGAGCCAACCGATGTCTCCCGGGATGAGCAATATTCACCGCGGCATCAAATTTACTTGACCGAACAGGGCAGGATATCAGGCTGGCTTCCCAGCGGAGACTACTGGGTTAACTCGTTGCATGGTCAGGGACTGGATCGGCTGGCGAGCGGGGTGTGTGTGGAAGCCACTGCTGAGGATGGCCTGGTAGAAGCGGTATCGGTGCCAGGGAGCTGGGTGTTTGGTGTGCAATGGCACCCTGAATGGCATTTTCAAGAAGATCTGCTCTCGAAAACTCTGTTTCAGGAGTTTGGTGCTGCTGTTAGGCTGCGTCAGGAGATGCGTGTTTGACGGCCTGGATTCTGCAGCATCGATTTACACTGTTCAAGTATTTTGTCTATCTGGCACTAGCGGCCAATGTGGGCTTCTTTTTCCTTGAAGAATGGTTAGCATCGCAGCAGGTTTTTCAGGGCGGTCTGGATTGGTTGGAACTGATTCAGGGCTTTGCTGCTACCATCGATACAGCAGCCTGGGTTGTGCTTTTGCTGATGTTCGAATTGGAAACCTATCAATTGGCTGGCCATAGGCTCACTACCGCTGTGACAACTACTTTCATGGTTGTCAGAGGCTTGTGTTATGGTCTCATCCTTTATGCTTGTTACGGTTACGTGTTAAAGGTTTTTGCCTTGGATGGCTACGAATTGGTGACACTTGCCGCTGGCTGTGATTATGCTGGCCTGGGTTACGGTATGCTAGTGGCTGTTGACGAATATGAAGCGCTTAACCTGGCAAATTGTTCTGCACTGCCTGCCCTGATATACCTGGATGAGGCCACTAAAGCACTGGCAATACCGGCCACCTTTGATGAAGTGGTTTTTTTGGCCTGGATTGACGTGGTGAATTCAGTTAGCTGGATACTGGTCGTTATTATCCTGGAACTTGATGTTTGGCTGGGCTTGAATGATAGGCTGACTAAATCGCTGGAATGGGTCACGTGGCGATCTAAAATTGTCCTGTATGCCATTCTGGTGATAGTGGCTGGTTATTGGGGCTGGGCGGCTGATTTCCTGGATTTTTGGGATGCGTTTTTGTGGATTTTAGCTTTTGTTTTTATTGAGAGGAGTGTGTTTGTGTGGGGACAAGAAAGTGAAGCGGGCCCACTCCAAGGAGCACTCCGGTGAATAAACCAGCTCATCTTGCTGGCCAAATTGACCTGCTAATGACGGATGCCAATGGTGTCCCACGCGGCAAGACCATCGAGTCGGCAAGCTTTGATGATAATGATCTCCCCAGGATGGCAGAGGCGGTGTTGTTCCAGTGCATCAATGGAGACTATACAGAACCGGCTATGGAAACCTTCAATCCCAAGGATGAAGACCTTATCATGAAGCCTGACTGGGCTACTTACCGGTCTACACCATGGAAGCAAGGGGAGGTTGGACAGGTAATCTGCCAGGCCCTGGATAAAAATGGCAAGGCGCTTCCTTACGATTCCCGCAATGTGCTAAAGGCTATCATCAGCAGATTTGAGGAACGTGGCCTGACTCCTATTGTTGCCCCGGAATTGGAATTTTACCTTTTAGATCCCCCGAAGAGAGGTGATGTCAGTTTGAGGCCGGGGCCTGGCTATGATGGTAGAGACGAATTTGGTGGAGAAGCGTTTAGCTTCGATGCCCTGGATCGCTACGGGCCTTTCGTGACCTCCCTGCAGGCAATGTGTGTGGAAGCGAACATTGACCTTAGTGCGGTCATTCACGAGGTCGGTCCGGCGCAATTAGAATTAAATGTGGGTCACGCACCGGTATTGGCGATTGCAGACCAGATGTTTTTGCTTAAGCGCCTGGTGAAAGCCTGTGCCCTGGAACAGGGCTATCTGGCTAGTTTTATGGCCAAACCAGCCTTTAGGTTGCCTGGCTCGGGATTACATGTGCATTGCAGCCTGCTGGATGCCCAGGGTGTAAACCTGTTTACGCTGGAAAACCAGCAGGCGCCAGAGCCACTGCAGCATTTTATCGGTGGATTGCAACGTTACCTGCCGGATGCATTTTCGCTTCTGGCGCCCAATGTGAATAGTTACAAACGCTTTATAGGAGACCGATCTGCGCCTATCAACCTTGAATGGGGCTATGATAATCGAAGTACAGGGCTGCGCGTGCCTTACGGGCTAGCCGATGCGGGCCGGGTTGAAACCAGAGTTGCCGGCGCAGATGCGAATCCCTATCTTTTGTTAGCAGCTATCCTGGCTGCCGGTTTGCTCGGCATGGAGGAAACCTTGCAGCCAACTGCGGCGAACGAGGAGGACGCCTGGGACACGACGACTGGCCTGCCAGATAGTTTAGGTGAAGGACTGCGCCGGTTAAAGGCCAGCACGAAGCTGGCAGAGCTATTTTCCCAGGAATTTATCGATGTCTATTTGTCTATAAAAGGAACTGAATTAGAGGATTTCAGTAGTCGTATTTCTTCCTGGGAAGTTAACTATCTGGGCAGCATGCTGTAGCGAGGCCAGGGTTTTGGCTATCATTCCAGCCAATTTTTCTGGATAACGTTCTGTGATTGTTGGTTTAGTGAAGTTGCTGCTGTGGCCGTGTCTGTTCCGGCGACTCGACCTTGGCTAAATTAACAGGCATCATGTTCTGTCCCTACTAATAGAATTACAGCATGGCCAATCAACAGACCCACGTCAGGCAGGATCTCCTGACTACCCAGGACGCGGGTATGACCTATGGCGGGCAGCTTTCTTTTCTTCGGCGAAAGTATACCCAGGATATTGCCGGTGCGGATGTGGTTGTGTCTGGGTTGCCCTTTGATGCTGCTACCACCTTCAGGCCAGGAACCCGGCTGGGGCCGCAGGCCATCAGGGCTGCCAGTGTCCAGTTAGCAGAGATTTCCGACTCTGCTTTTCCTTATAATATCAATCCTTTTGAAACCCTGGCAGTAGCCGACTATGGTGACTGTTATTTTGATTCCGGGTACCCCGAGCATGCCGTCGATGTCATCCTTGAACACGCCCGTAAATTATTGCAGCAGGATGTTACTATGCTGACCTTGGGAGGGGATCATTTTATCACCTATCCTCTTTTGAAGGCGCATGCTGAAAAGTTTGGCCCCCTGGCGCTTATCCATTTCGATGCGCATGTTGATACCTGGCCTGATGACGGCCAGCGACTTGACCATGGTTCAATGTTTTTGCGAGCAAAAAATGAAGGTTTGATCGATACCAGTCGTTCCATTCAGCTAGGTATTAGATCATTCAGCGACAGCGACCATGGTTTTACTGTGTTAACTGCACCATGGATTCAGGAACATGGCAGTGCTCAGGCGGTGTCGGAAATCCGGAGAGTGGTTGGTGATCATCAAGCCTATTTAACCTTTGACATTGATTGTCTTGATCCTGCTTTTGCCCCGGGAACGGGTACTCCGGTCGCGGGTGGACTAAGCTCCAGTGAAGCGCTCGCCATTACACGGGCATTGGTGGATTTTAATATCATTGCCATGGATGTAGTGGAGGTGGCTCCAGCCTACGATCATGCCGAGATCACGGCTATTGCGGCTGCAACCTTAGCTCATGACTTTATTTGTCAGTTGGCTATTCGTAAAAACAGTCGGTATTCAGCTCCGGATTGATTGTTTTGAGCAGTTGGTTATGGGGATCCAGCCGCAGCGGGCCGGTCTTTTCTTACAAAGTAGATGACAGCGTAGACAAACGGCGTATCAATCAGGGCAATGCCTAATTTGCAGATGTAAGCAACTAGAATCAGCTTTAGGAGTTGCTCAAATGGGACTAATCCGTAAAAAGCAAACCCATAGAAAATAGCCGTATCCAGGCCCTGGCTGATGATGGTAGATCCGTTGTTTCGCATCCACAATTTGGATTGACCGGTATAGCTCCTAATCTTATGGAAAGCCCAGACGTCAAAGCTCTGGCTGATCAGATAGCTGAGCAGTGATGCCAACGTGACTCGACCGGCAAATCCCATGATACTGGCAAATGATTCCTGGTCGGGATAGTAGATACTGGGGGTCCAGTGAATGCTGAACTGTGTGGCAGCGAGAACAATCGGATAACACAAGGCGGTTCCAAGCACGGCAGATTGAGCTAACTTCGGGCCGTATAGTTCTGATATCACATCTGTAATGAGGAAGGTACTGCTGTAAATCAGGATGGAGACCGATATTGAAATGGGTTCGAAACCACCGAGGGTAAGATCGCCGAGTTTTCCCGCTACAAATATCGATGTGACAACGGACCCAGCTAGTAGCGGCGGTAATATATGTGCACCCAACCATCTGGCACTGCAGCAGATTAAGCTGGTCAGGACGACTGTACTGATGAGAACGGTCAATTCGTACACAATAGTATCCTTAAGCTGGTAATTAGGTTGCAGTCCATGGGTGTTTTACTGACGCGTTTATTGTCTGTAATGCAGGTTTGTGCCGCGCCAGTTCCTGGTCATTGAGACCGATCAATTCATAGGGTAATACCAACCAGTCATTGGTTTCATGTAGGAAATAGTCAGGTTCAAATTCTACTCTTGTCATTTCAGGCTTTCGGTATAAACAGGCAATACGAATTTGTTCGGGTAGGTTCCTTTTTAGGCGCCTTTTGAGTTTGGTGAGTACAGCCTGCATATTGAGGCCAGAACTGAACACATCATCAACGATGAGTAGTTGGTCGTCGGCATTAAGGGTCTCTAGCAGGTACTGGGTGCCGTGGACTCTGATGTCTGGTTTTTCTGCGGCCAGCATTTTGCGGTATTCCTGCTCTCCGGCATAAGATGTCCTGATGGCGATATGGTCAGTCTGAATACCCAGGGTCTGTAGACATTCCTGGATGTAAATTCCGATACTGCTGCCACCACGCCATAAGCCGACTATAAATGAAGGTTTGAAGTTGGATTGATATATTTCAACACCCAGGCGAAAACTATCTTCTATAATGGTTGTTTCATCTAAAAAGGTTTTCTGTTGCATACTGGCTATTTTGCTCGAAACTAAAAGGATAACTCAATATGTCTGGGAAACGCTATCTGAACGCTCAGGAATTATTGGAAGACAGCTGGCGTCTGGGTGCTCAAGTCCTGGCCAGTGGGTTTAAACCCGATTTCATCGTCGCCATCTGGCGTGGCGGGGTTCCCATTGGTATTGCGGTTCAGGAATACCTGGAGTCGCAGGGTGTGACGGCAAACCATATTGCCATTCGTACCGCTTCTTATACTGGGATTGATGGTAGGAGTAATCGGGTGCAGTTATACAGTATGAATTATCTGATTAAACATGCTCGTCAGGAGGATGCCATGCTGATTGTAGATGATGTATTTGATACTGGCCGGAGTATTGCCGCTGTTATCGACTACCTGACCACCAAGGCACGCAGAAATACGCCCGCAGATATCCGCGTAGCCGTGCCTTTTTACAAGCCCCTGCGAAACCTGACTGAAAGAGAACCAGACTATTATATTCACGAAACCGATGACTGGCTCAAATTCCCTCATTCCCTGGAGGGGCTTACTGACGATGAGATAGCTCGCCACCGACCCCGCTTGGCTGCCATATTGGATTCAGCGAAATCTCCTGAGGTAGGGACATCGAATTAGAATACTTGGCCTTAGAGGGCAGCCAATGTGGTTTAAAGTAAACCTGAAATTGAAATAACACTAGCTACGAGGAACTTGTTGATGGCTCATATTGGCCCTTTTGTTGAACTTAATAACCCACTTTTTATCCATGAGTCGGCCCAGCTGCACGGCAAGGTCTGGATTGGTAAGGATGTTTCCGTTTGGGCTAATGTTGTGACCCGATGCGAGCAGTTCGAGATCTTTATAGACGAAGGCTCTAATATCCAGGATTTTGTGATGATCCATGAAGGCATCCAGACGCCAACCCGGGTTGGCAGGAATTGCTCGATAACCCATCACGTAACCCTGCACGGTTGCAAGATTGGAGATAACTGCTTAATAGGCATTAATGCAACGGTGATGGATGGTGCCGATATTGGAGCAAACTCGATTGTTGCTGGCCATGCTATCGTCAGCGAGGGGTCTGTGTTTCCAGAGAATTCAGTGATTGGTGGCGTGCCTGCGAAGCTTATAGCTGAACGGGATAATTCGGAAGCAAACTCGGCCAACGCGCTTTACTATCGTAAGCTTGCGGCCATTTATGCTGATGGTAAAGACCGCATAGAAGAATCGTAGCTATTCCGCGATGAAGGGGTTTTGCGCCTGACTCAGCGATGCAGGTTGATTTCTTTTTTTATTTTTAAGCTAATTCTATTTTTCAGAGTAGAATAGGGCTATCTCTGTTAAGGAATTATTCCATGAATGGTTTAAAAATCGGCATGTCCGTTATAGTTGGCCTGGTTTTACTGTCTCTGGCATTGTCTAGTTTTGTCGATGGTGTTGCTTCTGGTTAATTGTTCAGGTTAGGTTCATTGATGTCATGTGAAATTATGCAAAAGCGGGTTGAGTGGTTATGGTGAAATTGATGCTTGCAAGTGATAGCAAAGCAGCGCTGCTATTACGCCTCAGCTATCGTTCGGGTGGGATCAAACGCGGTCTCTGCCTACTGGGACTGGTTTTTCTGTCGAGTTGTGGCGGTGGCTCCGAAGACAGTTCCAGTGCAATACAACCACCCGTGACCAGCGCACCAAAAACAGGCTTGTTGATTCCTTTTGAAACGGATGAGCAACTATTGTCATCGCTACAAGTCAGTCTCAAGCGTGAGCTTGCCGCAGTGCAGCAGCGACAGCTGCTGTCAGCCGAGCTTAGCGCTTCGGATACAGATACTGGAAGCAGTGGGGGTGGATTTACTACTACCTACACCCAGGAAGCCAGCATCGATGAACATGATGTCATAAAATATGATGGCAATCGCCTTTTTATAGCGCCGACACGGAGCCTATCCTGCTGCTTCATCGTTGATGATGCCCTACCTGAAGGTGTGGTTGCTGACGGCGCCACAGAGGAGACGTTGGCAGATGCGGCTGTTCCAGCCATTCGAATTATGACAACGAGCCCAGAGTCCGCTGAGATAGAAGAGACCGGACGTATAGAACTAAGTGATGATCATGCTGTTGAGGGCCTTTATCTCAATGAAGACCGTTTGACAACCATCACTAGTTCAGCCTGGTGGGGAAGCTATGGGCGTGTTTTCGATGATCTCACTACCTGGCAGGAGCAGACATCCGGCCTTAACGTTTATGACGTCGGCTCGCCTGAAAATACACTGCTAAGCCAGGTGAAGATAGAGGGCGTATTGATCACCAGTAGAAAGACTGCTGAAGGGATATACCTCATCAGTCGACATACACCGGATATTGAGGGCTTAAACTATTATCCGGAAACCGACGAGGACCTGGAGGTAAATCAGGCCGTCCTGGATGCATTGACCATTGATGAACTGTTGCCCGAGGTAACGGTAGACGGCAGTTTAGTTGATGTATTGGATCCCGATCAGTGCTATGGAATCGATGCTGATCATGAACTGGCGCCCCTTGAACTGGGTTTTCCTGCCATTACCAGTATTTTGTTGTTTGATCCGCAGCAGGGCGCCATTAAAGATGTGCGTTGTTATGCCGAATCAACTAATGGTGTTTATGTATCGGAAAACGCCCTGTATTTCACCCAGTTGCACTCAGTCGAAAGCGACTCAGGAGAGCGTCAGATGACGCTGATACATCGCTTTGATCTGGAGAATCTCGCTTATAGCGGCTCTGGTGAGGTCAGTGGAGGGCTGTTTCTGGGAGATAACCGGGATTTTAGGATCAGCGAATATAACGATAACCTGAGAATGGTGACCAGTCGCTTTACCGGAGACGATACCGATCTCTGGGAACATCAGCTTTTCGTTCTGGCCCCCTCGAGTGATGAACCAGCATTAGAAGTCATCAGCCAGTTACCTAATGCAGAAAACCCGACTGCTCTGGGGAAGGAAAATGAAGATCTCTATGGTGTGCGATTCCTGGCAGAGCGGGCCTACCTGGTGACTTTTGAACGGATTGATCCCCTCTATGCCATTGATTTATCCGATCCTTCCGATCCCGTCATCGCCGGAGAGCTAGAAGTCACCGGTTTTTCAAATTTTCTCCACCCTATTACCGAGAACCTGCTGTTGGGTCTGGGTCTGTCCGAGAACGGCCTGGCCAAGTTGGAGTTGTTTGATGTCACGGATTTGAACCAACCGGTATCCAGAACCGCTTTGGAAGCGGGGCTTGACCTGGACTATAGCTACTCCAGCGCGGAGTACGATCGTCATGGTTTTACCTATCAGGGACTCAATGATGCTGCTGATCGCCTGGCGATTCCAGTCAGCGGCTGGGGCTCAGGGGAAGCTGGGTTTGTTTCCGCGGAAAGGTTGTATTTGTATGAAGTCTCGGACAAAGAGACTCCGGACCTGGCCGGGCTGACTGAGATGGGTTATCTGAATGTGCAGAATTTAGGCCCGGGCCAGTATGCCTCCAGCCAGAGCCGATCTATCATTCATGATGATGCGGTTTACTTCATCAATGGCGAATTCGTTTTTTCAACTTTCTGGCAGGATCCCGCAGGCCAGCAAGGACCCCATTAAACTTTCCGTTTGCACCGGCCCAGGGCAGAAACAATGCAGGACTTCTGGGTTATAATGGGCCGGATTCTTCCCAGGAAGCTGTGATGCTTATTCAACCAGTCATTCTTTGTGGCGGCTCAGGTACTCGTTTGTGGCCGCTGTCCAGGCAGCTTTACCCTAAGCAATTACTTTCTTTTGGTGGAGATGCGAGTTTGCTGCAGGCGACAGTGCAGCGATTGCAGGGTTTTGACAAGGTACTTGATCCAATTGCTGTCTGCAATGAAGCGCATCGATTTCTGGTGGCTGAGCAGTTTCGAGACGCTGGCATCTCTTGTAGCGCTATTATACTCGAGCCAGAAGCCCGTAACACCGCACCAGCGATAACTCTGGCGACCTTGGCCGCCAGGGAGCAGCAGATTGATGAGGAGATAGTCTTGCTGGTGTTACCCTCTGACCACTTAATACAGGACCTGGAAGCATTTCATGTGGCTGTACAACAAGCCGTGGAATTAGCCGACCGTGGACTCATGGTCACCTTCGGTGTGCCTGCCGAGACGCCTGAAACTGGATATGGTTACATTCGCACTGGTGCGCCCGTAGGGCCAGGTTTCGCCATCAGTCAGTTTATAGAGAAGCCGCCGTTGGAAAAGGCGAAGGCTTATGTGGAGCAGGAAGGGTTCTACTGGAATAGTGGCATGTTCGTCTTTTCTGTTGCTGTGTTGCTAGAGGAACTGGCAGTTTACCAGGTTGATATGCTCAAACAGGTTTCAGAAGCCTGGAGTAGCCGCAGCAGCGATCACGATTTCATCAGGCCGGATGCCTCGTTATTTGCAGCCAGTCCAGCTGACTCAATTGACTATGCTGTCATGGAGCATACCCGCCACGCTGCAATGGTGCCGTTACAGGCAGGTTGGAGTGATATTGGCAGTTGGCAGGCTCTCTGGAAGGTTGGTGATAAGGACGACCAGGGCAATGTAGTGTCCGGTGATGTGTTAGTCCATGATACTACCTCCAGTTACATTCACGCTGAACATCGCATCGTTGCTGTGGCTGGTCTGGAAGAGGCTGTGGTAGTGGAAACAGCTGACGCCGTGTTGGTAGCGTCGCTGGAAAAATCCCAGCAGGTGAAAGAGCTGGTTGCTGGCCTCGCTCTCGCTGACCGAGAAGAAAGGCTGACACATCGGAAAGTTTCCCGGCCCTGGGGTTATTTTGAGGCGCTTGATCATGGTCCACGTTTTCAGGTGAAACGGATTATGGTGAGTCCTGGTGCCCGGTTATCTTTGCAGAAACATGCGTACAGAGCCGAGCACTGGGTGGTGGTTTCTGGCAGAGCCAGGGTGACTCGAGACGAGGAGGTGTTTGAATTGAGTGAAAATGAATCGACCTATATCCCGGTGGGGGCCATACACCGGCTGGAAAACCCGGATAGCAGACCGCTTGAAATCATTGAAATTCAATCCGGTAGCTATTTAGGGGAGGACGATATTGTTCGGATTGATGATCAATATGGTCGTGTAAAAGAAGAGATTTTAGATAAATGAAAAGAAGATATTCAACATGATTAGAAAATGTTTATTCCCGGCAGCGGGTTACGCTACTCGTTTCCTGCCGGCTACCAAGGCCATGCCTAAGGAGATGCTGCCGATTGTCAGTAAACCGCTGATTCAATACGGAGTGGAAGAAGCCCTGGCTGCGGGTCTGTCGCATATAGGGGTGGTTACCGGACGCGGAAAGCGGGCAATTGAAGACCATTTCGATATTAATTATGAGCTGGAGCACCAGATTGCGGGATCGGATAAGGAAATGCTCCTCGATGATATTCGTCATCTCATAAACGAGTGTACGTTTTCCTATACTCGGCAGACCGAAATGAAAGGCCTGGGCCATGCTATTTTGACGGGACAGTCTCTGATTGGACCCGAAGCCTTTGCTGTCCTGCTGGCGGATGACTTCTGCGTTAGTGACGGTGATGGCGTGCTGGCGCAGATGGTGGCACTGTATAAGAAGCATCACTGCAGTATTGTCGCTATCGAGGAAGTAGCCAAGGAACAGACAGCTAACTATGGTATTGTTTCCGGCGAGGAAATTTCCCCTGGAGTCATCAGGGTTGAGGCCATGGTAGAGAAACCTCTGCCTGAAGAGGCGCCCAGCAACCTGGCTATTATTGGTCGCTATATTCTGACAGCGGATATTTTCGACATCTTGGAGAGCATTCCACCTGGTCGTAATGGTGAGATTCAGATCACGGATGCGCTAAATGAACAGGCTCAACAGGGTAAAGTCATTGCCTGTCGTTTTAATGGTCGGCGTTTTGATTGTGGACAGATACAGGGCTTTGTTGAAGCCACCCAGCATGTCTATGAATCGCTTTATCAACAGGGCGAGAATTATCCCCAGGAAGTTATCGACAGGATTCCATCTTAATGCTCACTTTGAGTTAATCTAAATGCCTTGTGTACGCCGAGTTTGGCAGTAATGCCCTGCTAGGCGCAGCACGGCGTGATCTCAAGAAAGCCATTGGTTGCAGCTAGCATCGGAGCGCTGTTACAGGTACGCCCTTAAACGATTGAATAGCAGATTAAAAATGACGATACAGAGGATGAGGCCGATAATATCGCCGACAAGATAAGACAGGAAAAATGTGGCAGAGAAAAAACTCTCGGGTGCGTCTGCACTGATGATCAATCTAGTACCGATAATATTAAATAGTGATGCAATGGTACCCACCAGCACCAGTGCTTTTGAGTTGATGTCAGCAATACTGCTTGAATAGTAAAGGTTTAACTTGGCTTGCTTGAAAAATTCGAACGCCAGAGGCGCACAGCTGGCACCTATCAGGCAGGCCAGAAGTGTGTCATCGGCACTGGGAAACAACTGATAACTGATCAAATGGGCCAGGAAAAGAGGCAGGCAAGCCCAGAATCCTAAGAAATACGTGGCAAATATACGAATGCCGTGTGGAAGGAACAGTAGAAAGGATAGAGTGGATTCAGGATCGATTCTCAGGGCTCCTATCAGCAGTAGGACATCAATCCCGTAGCTACCTACGAAGAGTCCAATAACTAACGTCCACTTAACGCTGGTTTTGTTATAGAGCACGCCTGAAACCTTGCCGCGACGAGCAGCTATAGCTTTAGATCAGGTATATCGCCTTGGCCTAGTCGAGGCATAGCGCATAGAGGCCTGTTTTCCTTCCCTGAGCTGGTTTGAGGATCTGCTTGCTTAGCAGGGCTTTCAATGCTCTGTGGTAGGTCGGCGACGATAAGGACTTGCAATACAAGCTGTTGCGTATGGTTTTTGAGGATACTAGAGAAACGTCTGGTCCGAGAGTTTCAGTCATGGCGCTGAGTATTCGGATTTCCTGTTCGGTTAAATTGCTTAGACCAAAATCCTGTTCCATGTCGATCAGTACCGCTTTTAGCTGTGCAAGTTTGCGGAGGTTTTGCAAGTTCAAGGTATTCTCCCATTTTGACCGCGGAAGAATAGCATAATCACCGTACGATTCTAGTTATTTTTATTAACGCGGGCTGTTTATTTTAGAACGTTCTTGGGGCTTGCAAGTCCGTTGGTCTAAACCATCGAAAAATCAGCATTGTCACACCCATGAAAAAAATCAGTCCCAGCATATCGCCGACGATATAGGTGGAAATAAACAGATTGCTGTCACTGAAGGAAAACTCCCGCTGGAAAAGAATCATGGTTCCAGTTGCATTCAGCATAGCAGCGAAGAATCCGGTTAATATCAGGGTTTTCCAGCCCAGGTTGATACTTTCTTTAGTTGCGAAATTTGGTAACCCAGCAAATTGAAACATTTTGAAAGCAATGTAAGGAGCAATGGAACTGATCAAAGCGGGCCAGAGTGAGAAGGTCGCTGACGAATGGCCATAGACGAAGGAGCATAGCCAACTGCTCAGCAACAGGGGAAGGATAGCTCTGGCACCGAGCAGCCAAGTCGCGATAATCCGGACTCCGTGTGGCAGAAACAGCAGGAGTGAATAGCGAGGTGCATCAGCTATGAAATAATTCTGTACCGACAGGATAGGGTAAAATGTAAGGCCGTAACATAAAATGAAGACAGCAATAACCCAGATGCAGTCTTCGAACTTGCGAAATTGTTCTTGTATTTTGTGCAATGGACTACCTATTCATAAATCTGCGGGTAGATCGGACAATATAATGGAAAGCCAGCCCCTTTGTATACTTTTTGTTTACAAAGGAACTATTTGAGAATTTGTTGCGAATCCGCACTCAAAAGTGTCACTACGAGGCAGCATTGATTATGCCGCGACGCTGGCTGTTAGTCGACAGGTTCAGGAACCTTTCGCTGGGCTAGCCGGGTAGTCCAGCGCCTCTCACTCTGAGTCTGGCCGGTAGTCTCCTGATTTGCTCAGGCCCTTAGACTTTGACAATGGTCTTGCCAAAATTGTTGCCGGCAAATAAATCTGAAAAAGCAATTCCACATTGGTCTACGCCCTGGTATTCCTGGACAAAGGTTTGCAGTGCATCCTGATTCATCCAGGTTTTCAGTTGTTGTCGAGCTTCGTCATAGCGTTCTAATTTTGTGTGGGTTAGAAATCCTTCAAGACGGACACATTGTGTGACCAGCATAAAAAGGTTCCCCGGCCCAGAAGGAGTTTTACTATTGTAATCGGCAACAGCGCCACAAAAGGGAATTCGGGCGCCATGATTGATCTGGCTGAGTACAGTCTCGAGAATGGCGCCGCCGACGTTATCAAAGTAAACGTCGATACCATTTGGGCACGCGGCTTGTAGCTGCTCATCGAGATTGCCCTGGCGATAATTTATAACTTCGTCATAGCCTACTTCCTGAATCAGGCGTTGCCGTTTAGGCTCACTGCTGGTGAAGCCGCCGATGCGCTTTGCCCCCATGATCCTGGCGACTTGTCCGGCAACGTAACCGACAGAGCCTGCAGCGGCTGATATCAGTACGGTATCTTCTGTGCTGGGCTTGCCGATATCTTTTAAGCCGAAATAGGCGGACATGCCAGTATCTCCAAGAATGCCGAGGTGATAGTGTTCCGGGATGGTTTCATCATCATCCAGAGGGACCAGGAAGTCATCGGAAGCCAGTGAAAATGATTCCCAGGCCAGCCGCCCCATGACCAACTGTCCTAAGGGCAAATTAGGGTGTTTTGAAGCGATAACCCGGCCGACAGTCAAGCCCATGACAGGTTGTCCCAGTGGCATGGCTGGAAGTACCTCGTCTCCTGCATCTTCATCCATCCAGTTACGAAAACCGGCATCCAGGGAAATGTATATATTTTCGATGAGTGCCTGACCCGTATCCGGCTGTACCACCGGCGTCTCTCTGACAGAGAAGTCATCTGGAACAGGGACTCCGTTTGGGCGTCTCGCCAGTAGGACCTGGATGTTTTGCATATTGATACCTCGGAGTTGGATGAAGCTCTAATGGATAAATTAACATGCTTTGTGAGTACACTCTAGTTGATGTTACCGCTGAATATTTTAAGCCGGGTTGCTGGAGCCTCTACTAAGACGGGCATTGCCTTGCATCCAAAATGATGGTTAAGTCTGAGCAGGAAATGCCGGTGGAAAGGCCTCCTGGGCGGAAGGTGGGCCTTTGAGAATCTACCTCTGGATAGGGAATCGCCTCAAAATCGAGAAAATACTGATGCAGGATAGCCCTAAATTAACCAAGAAGACGCTATTTTTTTATGGAGTGACGGACCTGCCGATCGCCATGTCAATGTTTCCTGTAATGGTGTTTATACCTCGTTTCTATGCCAGTGACCTGGGTGTTCCCTTGGTACTGCTCGGGACCATATTATTTTTCGTACGCTGGAGTGATGTCATTACCGACCCCGTGATGGGCTATATCAGTGATCACACACAATCTCGGTTTGGTCGACGTAAACTATGGATTGTTCTGGCGACACCACTGATGATGCTGTCGGTTTACCAGCTTTTTATTCCACCACCTGAAGCAGGCGCGATGCACCTGGCCATATGGAGTGTGCTGCTATCCATAGCTATCACGATGATGCTCATTCCGTATTACGCCTGGGGCGCTGAATTGTCCAAGGACTACAATGAAAGATCCCGTATTACTGGTAGTCGAGGTATGTTCAGCGCCACCGGTTCCCTGGCGGCACAGTTAATCCCTGCTTTAGCGCTACTGTTATTTGGTATAGGCGGTACCAGCGTTGTGCTGCAATTGGTTGGTCTTACCATGCTGGTATTAATGCCAATATGTGTCGCCCTCACGGTAATCAATGTACCCGAAGCTGAAATTGAGCCTGCAACGCGGCGGGTGAGCGTATTTGAAGGATTACAGGTAATGATGTCGAATGGGCCATTCAAGCGCCTCGTTTTGGCTTTCATGATTGGCTCGATCGGGTTGAACATAACCACACCGCTATATATATTTTTTATAGCCGATGTCCTGCAAGCAGAGGATAAAGCCATTTATATGCTGAGTGTTTTTTATATGATGAATATCTTAGCGGTACCGTTTTGGGTCTGGTTTTCTACCAAAGTAGGCAAGCATCGAGCTTATCTTGCTTCCTTTTTCATCCTTGCCTTTGCGCATCCTTTTTACCTCTTGCTCGGCGAAGGCGATTTCTGGTGGATGCTGCCGATGACCATGATGACAGGTTTCGCCGCGGGAGGTTTTTCGCAGACCTTGCCGAATTCAATGAAAGCTGATGTGATTGACTTGGATACCCTGCAGACGGGAGAGAGTAGGGCCGCGCAGTTTTTTTCCGTGTGGTCTTTTGCCCAGAAGGCAACGGCTTCGATCGGCGGTGTAATAGCATTGTTTGGGCTGAGCATGGTTGGTTTTGAAGCTGGTGTCGGAGCAGCTAATGGAGAGCAAGAACTGTTTGGGTTGCGCTTTTTGTTTTCAACTTTCCCATCTGTTTTTTTCCTGACGGGAGCGGCTATTGTCTGGAACTATCCAATTACGCCTGAACGCCATGCAGAAATTCGTGCCGGGATTGAGGTTAATGGGTCGGGCTAAATAGAGTGCATGATAGATCGGTTTGCGCAGAGGTTTGCAGGTTGAAGCGAGGCGACGCAAAGGAGGAAAAATGGGGGAATTGACGGGAAAGGTGCCTGATTTAGAGGAGCTTGCACATCGATCCGCTATTACCGAATTGCTGTCAAGCCACAGTCGCTGCCTGGATCGCCTTGACGCTATCGGCTTGAAACGACTTTACTGGCCCGAATCTGAAGTGGATTACGGTGGTTTTAAAGGCTCCGCTCATGAATTTGCAGGGATGGTTATGGTGGCACTGCAAAAGCAATATGAGCTAACTCAACACAGGGTCAGTAATACGCTGATCCGTTTTGAGGCCGGCTTGGCATTTTCTGAGAGTTATGTCTTTGCTAAGCATCTTTCCAGAGGGGGAGATTCAGAAATGGTTTTTTCTGGTCGTTATTTGGATCAGTTTGAGTTGCGCGGTAAGTTTTGGAAGTTCAGCCATCGCCATGTGGTGATGGACTGGACCAGGAGATGGACTGTTCAAGATGAGCGTGATAGCCCGTCATTCAAAGCCATGTCAAAGGGGACCCAGGATGCCAGTGATCTGTCCTGGCCTTATTGCCAGGAAAAATCGAATTAATAGACTTGGATTAGCTGACTAGAATGATCCTGCGCGAGTTGGGTTACATTAATGCAGTCGACGAAAGGGTTCAGTACGATGGATGAAGCGTTGCACAGGGTGATAGCCAAGCAGGCTATTTATGAATTGTCATGCCAGTATAGTCGCGGCCTGGATCGCCTGGACCGACAGGCGTTACTGCAGGTATTTAGCCGCGATGCTTACTGTGAATATGGTTTTATAAACGGTACCCCGGAAGAATTTGTTGATTTTGCGATGAATGCCTTGAGTGGTCATATTGCGAATCAGCATATGGTTGGCAATCACCTGATCGAATTTGAAGGTGACCAGGCATTTGGTGAAATTTACTTCAATGCTTACCATAAGTTTGAAGCTGATGGAATAAACCAGGACATGATCATTGCTGGACGTTACCTGGACAGGTACGTGATTGAGGATGGTCAATGGAAGATGGCTTATCGCAGCGAACGGGTCGACTGGAGTCGCTCTGAACCGAGCAAGGACCCATACTTTGCCAATGCACCAAAAACCTTGCTGGGTGAGCGCTTAAGTGATGCGGTTTATCAGCGGGATAATCGCGACTGGCCAGCTTGATCAGCTTCAGGCTTGGATGTTGCCTGGCCTGTAACCAGGAATTAGTCTTGCTGCCGGCTGAACCTGGGGATTAATTCGTGTTTCTGGATTTTCCATTGACCCTGAACCTTGATCATTTCGCTGCGGTAAGTAGCCCACAGCGTGAAGGTTTTAGCAGCGCCTTGGTCTAGCACATGTAGGGCGGTGACATCCGTCCTTGTGGTGGCGTTTTCACCGTTGATGTAAGCGAGTTGTGGCCCCAGCATGTGTTGTGTAGAGGCGTATTTAGACAGGGCCTGGCGAACGAATTTCATCCAGTTATCCAGTCCGTTAACGGGTTCGGGTCCCATTCCTATTACGCTAACATCTTCGGTGAAGCAGGCCCTGTATTGATCGAAGTCCCTGTCATCAACGCCGGCAGCATAATTTAACATGACATCCTGTAATGCGATGCGTTCCTGTGCCTGTATATCTTGCATGTTGACTCCTGCTTATCTTGAATTGTTGAAACCTGGAAACCTGAATGAAGGCTAACCGATGGGGTTGCCCTGGCAGGTACTGTTAATTTGATCAAAGCTCCAGCTGTGACCCAAATGAATTTTTCTGCTGGTTAAGAAAATACCTTTGCACAAGCGAGCTGACGGTCACTTGGACATTTCATTAAGAATATGATCGAGATAATCTGCGCTGACTAACTCAATTGCAGACAGGGCCCGCAGTTCTTCGGCTATATGTGGATAATTTGGTATGAACCCTGGCCATGCTTGCGCGCCTTGTCGTTCGGCAGCCGCTTGAATTGTCATTTGATCGATGACACTGAGGTTGTCAAATACCCCGAAATAGGCTTGTTTTGCGAGGACTATGAGGTCCTCGACCGTTCCCTGGTGCTCCTCGGGAATGGGTATTAAAGAATCGATGCTGTCAGCGATTTGGTCTTCTCGAGCAGCGCAGGCCATCAGTCCGGTCCGATATTCGGGGACGGCGTCGGCCCAACCTCGATAACGTTCCGCGGCACCTCTTTCGAGTAGAGCCAGAGAACCTGGTTTGGCCTCAGCGGCAATGGGCGTTAGGAACGGGGCGAGCAGTTCACCAAAAACGGGTATTGTAAGCTTGTTCATCGATTATCGATCCTGCAGTCATGCGATAGAGTTTCCTCAATGGATTGCTCCCTTACCGAAGTCACACCGCTGTGGTCGCCTTTATGGCGATATTCTGGCTTGATCATGATGGTCAGGTTTTGGCAATTCCAAGACGACTAGTGTTACCGACTTCGGCTGCCAATAGCAACTGCAACCTGGCCGAATGAATAGCTTAAATCATAGAATGCCACTATTTGTTGGCGCAGCTCGAGTCAGGCCAATAGCTTGATAACAGCGATGACATGATGCCCTCCTGCACAGGACAATGAAGCCGAGTATTGGTTATGCTGCAGCGTGATACTGCTATGCCCTGTGGCAGGCAGTGGCTGTTTAGTTGGTACTGGTTGTGGGGCAGGGGCGGTGGTATGAGTGAAGTTGGCTGGGGTCAGTAATATCGTGTCAGCAAATTGATGCAAGGTGGTGTTTTCATGTTGTAAGATTGGTGGCAGGTTTCAGGCTGGATATTAGATCCTGATGCTGAAATCGTAGTAGTCAATATTAGGTAGTGGCATGAAAGAAGATTTTTTCTCGGGATTTAACGACAATCCTTTTCACAAGTACTTAGGCTTAACCTTGGTTGAAGTTCGACCGGACCATGTACGACTAAGACTGGTCAAAACCGAGACTACACCAACGGGAATCGGCGGTAGCGTTAATGGTGGAGTCGTGGCTACCATGGTTGATATGGCGGGGG
>JABIZD010000189.1 GCA_018666555.1 Gammaproteobacteria bacterium | reverse complement strand
GTCCGCCAGCAATTTCTGTCCCATTAAAGGATAAGTATTAAATCCCAGACCGGCTCGTAATCCTGCCGTAAAAGCGCCATATATGATCTGTAAGCTCAGTAAAACCACAAAACCCGTAATCAATTTTTTCAACAGAGGCGTCACCTTCACTCTCTGGGTTGTACTCAAATCAAAAATCAGCCAGGACAAATAGCAAAGTATCAGCATGGCCAGGGAAAGATGAGCTGCCAAACGGTAGTGGCTAACCCTGGGAATATCAACTAACCCACTTTTGACCATGTACCAGCCCATCAAACCCTGGGACCCACCTAAAATCAAAGCACCGACCAGGCGAGGTACATATTTCCGTTCAACCCTTTTAGTTAACCAGAAAAATACAAATGGCACGAAAAACATCAGGCCAATCAGTCGCCCCAACACGCGATG
This sequence comes from Gammaproteobacteria bacterium, assembly GCA_018666555.1. Lineage (GTDB taxonomy): Bacteria > Pseudomonadota > Gammaproteobacteria > Pseudomonadales > Azotimanducaceae > UBA9926. The sequence continues at coordinate 70,409 of JABIZD010000189.1, read as the reverse complement.
ACCATACTCCCAGTAAAAGATCTGTTTAAATTCCGCTAAGTCCATACCCTGATTTAGTTTCTGGTATTCGGGAAACTGCTTGTACTGATCAAATTCAGCTTCCCATTCCTGGGTCGTGATAGGCGGAATAACACCGGATAACGGCTTCCAATCCACCATGGACAAGCCACTATGAGTGAGTCGGGTAGCACCGCCTACCGTTATCATTGCGACTAATACCAGGCAGACTACAATTAACCAGACCCGCACCCAATCACTGCTTTTAGGCATGCTAGCCTGGTTTCCTTCTTCACCGATTGACAAGTTCATCTTCTTTCCTAAACCCTCCATCCAGGGCCCACGTTATTGAGCCTAGACTACGTAATGGCAGTAGCGCGCAATGGCAATACATCCTGTGCTGATTAATGTGTAAGTAATATATTAGGCATATATAAGTACCCTGTAGCTAATGTACAAGTATAGCAAACACTGATAGTTCTCTCCTGTTACTGGACATAATTTCTGTATCAGCGACAATACAGGATAAGTAAACTACATCAAGTAAAAGAAACATGATTGACCAAGAACAATTTCGCTCTGAAACACGTACCTGGCTTGAAGACAATTGTCCCAAAGGTATGAGAAACCTGACCTTCCACTGGGAGGATGCCCATCAAGTATACAATTCAGAGGATGCCGAGGCTTGGCGGGCTAAAATGGCTGAAAAAGGCTGGATCGCACCGACCTGGCCAACCGCTTATGGCGGAGGAGGCCTAAGCCGTGAACAGGCCATGATTCTCAATCAGGAAATGGGTCGAATCAAAGCAACCCCAGCCTCAAGCGGTATGGGTCTCAGCATGATTGGCCCGACGCTACTTGAATTTGGTACTGAAGAACAAAAACAACGACATTTGCCCAGTATCTGCGACGGAACCATCGGATGGTGCCAGGGATATAGTGAGCCAGGCGCTGGTTCTGACCTGGCTGCCTTGCAGACTAAAGCAGTCATCCAGGGCGACCAATTTATTATTAATGGTCAGAAAATATGGACTTCTGGCGCACAATACGCAGACTGGATGTTTGCTCTGGTACGAACTAATCCTGATGCTCCAAAACACGATGGTATTAGTTTTGTATTATTGGACATGCACCAACAGGGTATTACAGTCAAACCGATCAAGCTTATATCTGGATCATCACCCTTTTGCGAAACCTTTCTTGACAATGCCGTTGCACAACGCGCTGACCTCATCGGTGAGTTAAATAAAGGCTGGACTATCGGCAAGAGACTGTTGCAATACGAGCGCTCAGGTATTGGCGGATTGTCCGGTGGAGGAAAAAAATCAGCCAAAAAGAACAATCCTATGGCGGATATAGCCAAGCACTACCTGGGTGAAAGCTCGGGCAAGATAGCTGATTCCAGTGCACGCAGTAAAGTTCTCAGCCATTCCATGAACGAACGCGCTTTCCAACTGACGACTCGACGGGTAGTCCAGGAAAACCAGGAAGGTAAGACGCCAGGTGCAGCAACATCCATATTCAAGCTGGTGGGCTCTACCCTGGCTAAAAACAGTGCTGAATTAAAATCGGAGTTAATGGGCTCCAGTGGTCTGGGCTGGCAGGGCGAAGACGCCTTTGCCTCTGCCGAATTGACTGCAACCCGAGCCTGGTTGAACTCCAGGGCTGTTACTATTTACGGTGGAACCAATGAGGTACAGATGAACATCATCAGTAAACGAGTATTGGGACTGCCGGACTGAATCTTGACCCGTCTATCAATTGGATCCTAAGCGCAGTTAATTTAGCAGTCCCGCGGCATTTACTAAAGCCGTCCTGGCTTTTAGCCAACGCCTTTACCAGCAAATCCTCGAATCCTGCACGACCAGGCCATGTCCCGCCTGGATGGTCGTGTTTTGTATTCACCCTGGAACACAACCATGCTCAGCGTGCTGAAGCAACCACTTGCAATATCTGCTATATTCCAGTCTCGAAATCGGCGCAAATCCATTGAACCCCAAGCAAACCCCGTCTAACCCAGAACTACAGGATAAAAGCCTGTTTGCGTCCCTGCGGGTGCGCGACTATCGGTATCTCTGGTTTGGTATGCTCGGTTCAGCATTTGCCATGAACATGCAAACGGTGGCTCAAGGCTGGCTGGTCTACGAAATGACCTCCTCTGCTATCCAACTAACCTGGGTAACCTTATCCTTCATGCTGCCCCAGGTTGTATTTGCGTTATTTGGGGGCGTTTTAGCAGACCGGGTTAATAAAAAACCCGTTATCGGATGGGCTCCTGTCATGAATGGCGTAGCCACTTTATTCATGGCTATGATCATATTCAGCGGTCAAGTTACTTTCTGGCATTTCATCACTATCGGCTTCTTAAATGGCACCGTGATGGCGTTATCTATCCCTGCCAGAACTGCTTTGATACCTGAAATAGTAGGCGAGCACCTGATCTTTAATGCGATGGCGTTCAACACCGCCGCCTGGAACCTGTCTCGCATTCTAGGGCCAGCACTAGCGGGCTTTATGATCGCTATATTTGCTGCCGGTGAGACCACATCTTCGTTTGGCGTTGGTCTGGTATACCTGGTCCTGTCTTTGTTGTATTTCTTGTCAGGTGTTTCAGTTCTGCTGATCCGACACCCCGGCAAACCCAGTTCCCATAATAGAAAAAGCCCCTGGCAGGATACCCTTGAGGGGTTCAAGTATGTATCTGGCTCGCCGCTAGTGGGAGGGCTGATTCTTTTATCTATACTTCCCTTCCTATTCGGCTTATCCATTAACACTTTGCTACCCGCTTTCAATACCGATATCCTTCGTGCCGGTCCAGATACTCTAGGCTTGTTGATGACCGGTATGGGTGTTGGGGCAATATTGGGATCACTGTTATTAGCCAAGCTCAGCTCCCTAAAGAAGAAGGGCTATTGGGTTATCATTACTGCCGCAACCTGGGGTCTGGCCGTTGTCGGTTTCGGTACAACTGATCAATTTAGTGTGGCTATGTTGTTTATTAGCCTGGTGGGCTTCATATCGGCAATAAATATGTCTATGAATAGAAGCCTGGTGCAACTGCAGGTTAAACAAAGCATGCGTGGACGAATAATGAGCATTGACCTTATGTCCCACGGACTCATGCCCCTGGGAGTTTTACCGATTGGCTATATAGCCGAAGAATATGGCATTCAGGCCGGACTCGTGGTCAGTGGCCTTATCCTGTTCTGCAGCAGTCTGTTATTGGGCTATTTCACTAAGGCAGTTCGGCAGATTGATACCGGCTATCTGGTCCCACCTAAAGACTTAACCAGACCAGGTTAAAAAATTCTGGCAGCGACGACTTGACCTGCCTACCCAGATTATCAGACTATCTCCCCTCACAGCAGGATTATACATGCAATTAATTTTCAGCTATTTCTGGAGCATCTGCCTTCTAAAAGGCCACCCGGCGGACTTTCCCAATAATAGGGTTGTGCTTGGTAGCGTCCTCGCAGTGTATTGCTGCTCGGTGGTGTTTGCAGCCACTTTAACCTACCCCCAACGTACCTTTGCATCCGTCCTCGGGATCACCCTAACCGCGTTGATTATTCAGACCACGCTGGTGTGGTTACTTTCCTGGTTCAAAAATGTTCCCCAGCGATTCCCTTCGATCTGGGGTAGCACCCTGGGAGCTGGAATCATCATGACATGGTTGCTACTTCCCATTCATACCATATTGCTTGACAGTGACAGTCAAGCCTTGCTCCTATTCGCTGACTCTGCGACCTGGATATGGCTAGGCTGGTCGTTGGCTATCGTTGGTAATATCCTCAGTAAAGGAGTCAAAATCAGTGTCTTACAAGGCGCTATCATCGCATTCGTGATTGAATTATTAAGCGTCATAGCCACCTTTATGCTTTTTCCTGGAACAGATTGATGCACATCCATGTCCTCGGCATTTGTGGAACACTGATGGGCAGCATTGCTCTGCTGGCCAGGCAACAGGGTCATACCGTCACTGGCAGTGATCAAAATGTCTACCCACCGATGAGTGTGCAACTGCAACAGGCGGGTATTTCTTTACAAGCCCCCTACAGTGCCACGAGTATTCCTGATAAGACTGATCTGGTCATCATTGGCAACGCTAACCTTGCCCGGGGTAACCCAGCCGTGGAAGCACTGCTGGAAAGTGGCATTGCTTATTGCTCCGGGGCTGAATACCTGGGCCGTTATGTACTTGGCAACAAATGGGTTATCGCTGTAGCCGGCACCCATGGTAAAACAACGACGGCTAGTATGGTTACCTGGATCCTCGATTATGCAAATCTTTCTCCAGGTTTCTTAATTGGCGGAGTGCCAACAAATTTTCAATATTCCGCCAAATTGACAGAGTCGAATTTTTTTGTGATTGAAGCGGATGAATACGATACTTCCTTTTTCGACAGGCGTTCCAAATTTCTTCATTACCGACCGCGAACCGTCATCCTGAATAACCTGGAGTATGATCATGCTGACATCTTCGATAACCTTGAAGCAATCCAGCAGCAATTTCACCTGCTCATGAGGGCTATTCCTGGCAATGGGCTTATCATCCTGCCTGATGGCGACAGCGCACTTGAAGAGGTTATCCGCCAGGGTTGCTGGACGCCAACGGTCAATTTTTCCACCAACCTCGACAGCCAGGCTGAGGTCCAGGCAGTCTTGGTTACGGCCGATGGTGCCGAGTTCAACATCATCGTGGCAAATGAATACCAGGGCACCATCAATTGGAAACTAACCGGCCAGCACAATGTACGCAACGCTTGTGCAGCAATCGCCGCTGCAAGGCATGCAGGTGTACCACCTACTAGTGCTATTAAGGCACTGAATGAATTCAATGGTGTCAAGCGGCGTATGGAATGCCTGATTGACCATCCTCGCCTCAAACTTTACGATGACTTTGCACATCATCCAACCGCCATTCGTACAACCCTAGAAGGCCTCCGCGCCCAAGTGCAGGGAGAAACCATCATCGCCTTGATCGAACCCGGCTCAGCCACCATGCGCAAAGGAATCCATGGTGCAGAGTTAATCACTGCAACCGAGCCAGCTGACCAGGTCCTCTGGATGCAACCAGACAATATTCAATTTCAACTCGGCGCCTTGCTGCCAGATTCGAACCATCAATTGTTTACCAATTCCCAACTACTCGTGCAAGCAGCTCATGATTTAGTCTCCGTATCTGAAAAAACAGTCCATCTGGTCATGATGAGTAATACTTCCTTCCAGGGAATCGCAAGCATACTCACAGCCAAATTATCTCAATAAAATATAATTTTTTTTAACGACGCAGCCTAAAAATTCCAGGTGCCCGCTTAAACTAATCCTGGCGCCCTAACCAGCACCTGATATTAACAGCTAATATCAGCACATAAGCGGTTTAAGCTATATCGACCCAGATGCCTTGCATCCCTTGCCGAATTCGCTATGATAAAATAAAACTATCATGCTGAGTAAATGAATAAGCCCGACAACGAGCAGGTAATGGCGACAACGTGGCACCTGAGCGGGATATTTGAATTCTGCCAGCAACGCAATATCAGCATTAACCTTATCGTCAAAAATACCACTCTTAACCCAGTATTCGTAGATGAAGAGGCCGAACTATCATGGTCAGACTACACCCAGGTGATCGTAAATCTACATCATCTGCTCCCAGACCAGGAGTTCGATGAAGCCTGCGGGCTGCGCTGGCGACTACCAGAGAATATCTTTTGGAAAGACCTCGCGCTGATCCTGGATGACCCACAAGATCTGCTAGTCGAATTAATCGGCGAACGCGGGGACCTATTTTATGGCCTGCCTATTCAGTCTAAAATTAAAGAAAACCGCTCCGGGCGGGTTAAATTTAGTCTGACCTGGACCTCTGGGCAGGCACCCACTGTCAGTTACCTCAGATTACTTCGTGCTGAAATTTCCAGTTTTGCTAGCTTGCTTGGCCTACAGAACATTCAGGTGTCCACCAATCAGGCTATCTCATGGACCGACGTCGAAATCCTTTACCATCATAAAACAAGCTTGCTGCAACGCCTGCAACAGCCCGTTAAAAGGCTGATGTCGACCCACCGATTATTGCAGTCCACGCAAGTGCTTAGACGCCGAGCACGAGACCACCGAGCTGAGCAGTATCGACTTAAGGCCCTGGTACATAAACAACATCTGGATCATTCACTGACACGGCAACAACTGCAAAGATACAATGCCCTGGTGATGCGAGACTGCTGGTATATCTCATCCCAGGGCGAATTCATGATCAGTAAAAACAGCAGCATGAACCAGTTGCAAATTAGCCTGGAAGCTTGCAATTATAGTCTAAGCCCTCTACTGGTAAAGACCTCCCAACCGCTTTTCTCGCAGTTCATTGAGCAAATAACGGTACGACCAGACCAGGTGAAAAGCGTCAACTTAACACTGAACTGGACTGCAAGCGGCCTCCTTAGTATCACATTGATTTATCTGGGAACTGATTCTGAAATTCATGCACAAGGCATCATTATAGATACCAGTGAGCAATCCAGGCTGCAGCTAAAACATGACAAGCTGGTTGCCCTTGGTCAGAGCCTGAGCCAATTAAATCCTATTGCCATGGTGATCCTTAACCAATCTAATCGCATCGTCTGGAGCAGTGATACTTTCCATGATTTAGCCAAAACAAATCCAACTGAATTACTCGATCAGGATTTGATTTCTCTCATACCGGAGACTCTAGCTGACCGAGAACTACGGCATTTATATTATTCGCCTGAAGTTATTGGCCAGGCAAGGGGTATCAAGGCCAAAATGATCATGAAAGATAACAGCCTACGAGAAATAAAAATCTCGGGAAGTAGCTTAGGCCATCCACATAGTGGCTCGAAACTACTCCTGATAGAAGATCACAACACTGCGAAAAATGCCCTTATCGAAAGCAGGAAATTACACCTTGAGCTCGACAAATCACGCAAGATGGCCACTATTGGCAATCTCTTAAGTAGCGTCGTACATGATCTTAGCAATTTCCTCGTCGCTATCAATGGTTATGCGGCTCTTGCTGTGGAGGAGCGCTCGCCAGGAAGTAAAGATTATGCAGATAGAATACTGTATGCAGGACAACAGGCAAACGCCCTCACCCAGAAACTGTTGACTTACAACAAGCCACAACCCCAGCAAACAACTGTTCAGGACTTAAGACAAATCCTGGAAAATTCAAAACCGATACTGCAACAGGTAATAACCCCAGACATCAAACTGACCGCAAGCTCGCCAGAAGAACCCCTGTATGCCGATGTTGCAGAGGATCAAATTCAAAATATTCTGTTAAATCTCATCATCAATGCGCGAGACGCTCTGTTAGACGGAGGCGAGATTAAGCTTGAGGCATCTCCTGCTTTTTTCACGCCCGAGTTCTGCAGAACTGAAACCTGGGCCCGGCCCGGCAGATTCTGTGAAATTTCCGTCACCGATAATGGATCAGGCATAGCCGAGGAGATACTTGCGCACGTATTCGAACCTTATTTCAGCACCAAAACTGATGATCAGGGTTCTGGCCTCGGCCTCGCTAACATTCGCAATATCCTTGAAGCAAGCAAGGGCTTCATTAACCTATCCAGTAAACCGCTAATTGGAACTTCGGTTAAGATATTCCTGCCCCAATGTGGTGTGCCAGCAAAAAGGGTTTCGGCGAAAGTACAAAAAAGAGATATCTCGAACCAGGAAACACTGCTTTTAATTGAACCGGACCAACGCGTTTCCCGATACGCACAACTCGTGCTCAGGGCCGTCGGGTACACTGTTCTCACAGCCTATGCAGGGGATGAGGGCCTGACTCTCTATAAGCAGCACCAAGGCGACATCGATCTTCTTTTGACCGAACTGGTTCTTCCAACGCTCCCGGGTCAGAAACTGATCGACCAGGTACAAGTGGTTAATCCTACCCAGAAAATACTTATCTGCTCTGCCCACCTACACTTTCCTAAACATGCATCATTTATTTCCGAGAAGCATCTGCCGACCTTGTCCAAACCGTACCAACTAGAAGAACTAAGGCATGCGGTGGCAATGACGTTGATCTCTGCCGAAATGAAAGCGCTTTCTAAAGGATTGTAAGACAACCACTTAGAGCCATTCCTGACCGGGTCATTTATGAGCCAAAACCTGTTTTTTTTCGCTTCGGTGACGCTTTTTAAGTCACCTGAACTGCGCAATCTGTTATTATCCCGATTCGATAACCTTCCACACTTATTCTATTAGGCTCCAGCTAAGTTCCCCATGAATGGCTTGAATATAAAGCAACTCCTCGATGAAATAATTGCCCAGGCCATGCAGCAAGCTGGCATCGAGCATCCCATCGCGCAGATACGCCAATCACAAAAGCTGGAGTTCGGGCACTACCAGGCCAACGGCATCATGGCGGCAGCAAAAAAAAATGGTTATCCACCCAGAGTATTGGCACAAAAGGTGACCGACATACTGGGCGATCATGCCGAATTCAGCTTTGAGATAGCCGGTCCAGGCTTCATCAATATTCGACTGAAGGCGGCATTCATTGAACAAAACATAGCGCAATTTAGTACTACTAATTCGACTAGTGACGGAAAACAAAAAACCGTGGTCATCGACTACAGTGCTCCAAATTTAGCCAAGGAAATGCACATCGGCCATCTGCGTTCTACTGTCATCGGCGACACTGCAGCTCGAGTCCTCGAGTCCTGTAATCATAAGGTGGTAAGGGCTAATCATGTTGGCGACTGGGGCGCTCAGTTTGGCAGTCTACTGGCCTACCTGGATCAGATTACAGTCGTTGGAGAAGAGATCAGCTCAAAATTAACGGATCTGGAAAAATTCTATCAGTCGGCGAGCAAATTGTTTCGAGGTGATAAAGAGTTTGCTGCAACAGCCAGGCAATACGTCGTAAAACTGCAGAGCAACGACCCCCAGTGCTATTACCTGTGGGAAAAATTTATAGGTGTATCGCTGGATCATTGCCAGAGCGTTTACGACAAACTTAATATCTCGTTAACCATTGCCGATGTGAAAGCAGAAAGCGCCTACAACGAAGATCTCCCGGTAATCGTTAAAATACTCCAGGATAAGACTTTATTGACTGAATCTGACGGCGCCCAATGTGTATTCCTGGATGAATTCAAAGGCAAGAACGAACGCCCACTGCCAGCGATTGTCCGAAAATCAGACGGTGGATACCCTTATCTTGCCACTGATCTGGCGGCGACACGACACCGCTCAGAGATTATTAACGCCGACGAAGTACTCTACGTAGTGGGAGCATCTCAACAACTGCACCTGCGCCAGGTATTTGCTGTAGCCAGAGCCGCTGGATTTATTGGCCCAGAGCAGATTTTTCGACACTTGCCATTTGGTTTAATACTCAAGGCCGATGGCAAGCCCTTCAAAACGCGGGATGGAGCAGATGTCAAACTCATTGACGTACTCAACGAAGCCACCGATCGGGCTTTAAAACTGATCAAAGAAAAAAACAGTTCCATGACAGAGCAGGAACAACTTAAGGTTGCAGAGGTGGTCGGTATTGGCGCCATCAAATATGCAGAGTTGTCAAAAAACCGGACTACCGATTACATTTTCGATTGGGATACCATGCTTTCTTTCGAAGGCAACACAGCGCCTTACCTACAGTACGCTTATACTCGAATACGCAGTTTATTCAGGAAAAGCAGCACGGACCCAAGTCGCCTGACAAACCCAATATCTTTGCAAGAAGATCAGGAGATATTACTGGCGCTCAGGGTGCTTCAGTTGATAGAAGCCATCGAGGCCTACCTTGAAGATTATCAGGCTAATATCCTCTGCAATTATCTTTATGAACTTGCCCGATCATTTATGAGTTTCTATGAGCACTGTCCTATTCTGACCGAATCGCATCAAATAAAAGCAAGCCGCTTGCAACTAGCCAATGTTACCGCCCAAACACTTCACAGTGGCCTGGCATTGTTAGGTATCCAAACAGTAGAACGCATGTGAGTACAGCATTTGCTATCGTCGCAGCCAAGTCCGATAACAATATCATTGGTGACGGCAACGAAATACCCTGGCAGGTAAAAGGCGAACAAGCCCTGTTCAAAAAGATTACCCTTGGCGGCTGCCTGCTGATGGGAAGAAAGACCTATGAGTCAATCGGCCGACCGCTACCCGGCCGCGAGACGATTATTCTTAGCAGGGACCGTCAGTACCACCAACAAGGCTGCCTCACGGCCACCTCCCTGGACGCCGCCATGGTGATGGCAGCGAAAACTAACCGACCGATATACGTGGTCGGTGGCGGTCAAGTCTATGCAGAAGCACTCCCGCAGGTTAGCGACTTACATTTAACGACAATCCATACAGAAGTTCATGGCGATGTGTTCTTTCCCTATTTTGATCCTGAAGATTTCAATTTGATCAGTTCAAAAACCATTCACTCCAATATTAATTACAGCTATGCTCACTGGCAGCGTAGATAGGGGGACTAAATGACTTTAAAAAATCGTGTGACTGAGTTGCTGGGAGTAGAAATCCCAATCGTTCAAGCGCCTATGGGCTGGATTGCTCGATCTCAGCTTGCATCAGCAGTATCTAATGCTGGTGGCATGGGCATTATAGAAACCAGTTCAGGCGAACTCGACCAGATCAAAATCGAAATCAATAAAATGAAAGATCTGACCGATAAACCCTGGGGAGTCAATATAGCCCAGGCGTTCGTCAGAGACCCCAGCATCGCCCAGTTCGTTATTGATCAAGGTGTCCGATTTGTCACAACTTCGGCAGGAAGCCCTACCCGTTACACAGAGCCATTAAAAGCGGCAGGCTTAACCGTTTTTCATGTTGTGCCGACTTTGAAAGCCGCTCTCAAGGCGATCGACGCGGGTGTCGATGGACTGATCGTGGAAGGCGGAGAAGGTGGTGGATTCAAAAGCCCTAATGAAGTTGCTTCTATGGTCTTGCTACCGCTTATTCGCTCGAAGACAGATGTCCCCATTATTGCGGCCGGGGGGTTTGTCGATGGCAGTTCTATGGCAGCTGCTTTCGCCCTGGGCGCTGAAGGGATACAAATGGGTACTCGGATGGTTTCAGCACTGGAATCTCCAGTCCACAGTAACTGGAAAAATGCCATAATCGATACTGAGGATACAGGCACTGTATTTCTCAATAAATTTCATTCGCCTGCACTGCGGGCATTACGCACGGAAAGAACTTCAAGACTGGAACGCCTGCCAGAAACCAACATCATGGCTGAATTTGGAACGGCTAAAGACCTCTATTTTGACGGCGACATGGAAGCAGCCATACCCTTATCTGGTCAGGTAGCAGGCAGAATAGATAGTATCAAACCTGTGGCCGATATTATCAAAGAAACCCACTCAGAATTTCTGCAGATCCTAAACGATCTTTCTGAAAAATATCTTTGAGCGCAAACTTGAAGCCAAACCTTTCAGCAGTATGACTAAAAAAGGTTTTGCCCAGGACCCTATCCCCAAGAGCTGAGCAAATACCTTTTTAGCTGTGTTTGAGCAGTCAGGCAGTTCCAGTTACTGGCCCAACCAAAGCCGGTAACCAGCGCAGCGTGTGCACCATGGTCTGACATCATTAACAGCGCTACTCGGTAGCGCCCAGTCATTAAAAGCTGCAATTGATTTGAATTGCTGCAAACCTCGATTTAACATGACCTCACTCCAATTCACAGGCGAAAAACATGGATATTGAATTCAGCCAAGACGACCTGGCATTCCAGCAAAAGGTGGTCAGTTTTATCAAAGCCAACCTCCCCAGGGGAATGGAGATGTGGACCAAACGCAATGAGTGGTTTCAGGCGCTACGAGACCAAGGCGGCTGGGATATACCAAAATGGCCGGTGGAATATGGCGGCCCAGGATTCACTCCTACGCAACGCTATATTTTTGATTTAGAAATGGCTCGTCATGCGACACCGCCGCAGATTCCATTTGGCGTTGGTATGCTGGCACCGATCCTGATGAACTATGGCAGCAAACAACAAATTGATCGATTCATGCCTGGCATTCGCGATGGCAGTGTCAATTGGTGTCAGGGATATTCAGAACCCGGGGCTGGTTCTGATCTAGCCAACCTGAAAACCAAGGCTGAACTGAGTGAAGATGGATCCTACTATCTCGTCAATGGCCAGAAAACATGGACTACTCTGGCACATATTGCGCACTGGATGTTCTGCCTTACGCGAACATCCAGTGCCGGCGCAAAACAGGAAGGAATCACCTTCCTGCTCATCCCTATGGATGACCCTGGTGTTGAAACCCGACCGATAATTACCCTAGGTGGTAGCCATTCAGTTAACGAAGTCTACCTGACCGACGTTAAGGTCCCGGTAACCAATCGAATTGGTGAGGAAGGCAAAGGCTGGACCTATGCAAAGGGTTTGCTTGTACACGAAAGGACCGGCCTGGCTGGTATTCAAAATTCAGTACTGGCTCTGGAAAAAGCAAAAGCCAATGCCAGAGAAATCAAGGCGGGAGAAGGCTCACTGATGGACCTTCCCAGTTTCAAAAACAAGGTTGGCGCGCTTGAGGCTGAACTACTTGCGCTCGAATTTACAGAACTAAGAACTCTTTCCCAAGTGAGTGCTGGCCAGGGACCAGGTCCGGAATCTTCAATTCTAAAATTAAAAGGCACGGAAATTCAGCAACGGATTTCAGAGCTCAATATTGAAGCTGCCGGCATCTACGCTGCTCCCTGGGGCGCTACACCTATTGGTCCTGATTTCGCAAGGGGTGCCACTTCCGGTTATCTAGGCGGCAGGGCCACCACAATATATGGTGGTGCCAGCGAGGTTCAAAAAGATGTCATCGCCAAGAATGTTCTGGGCTTAGGCTAAAAAGGAATACATGATGGATTTATCACTCACCAACGAACAGCAGCTACTTCAGGATAGCATCCGGAAATTTATCAGCACGCAATATAGCCTCTCTGAACGAAACAAATTCATAAAAGAAGATCAGGGTTATGACAGCAGTAACTGGCAGCAATTTGCCGATCTTGGCTGGCTGGCAATGACCTTTTCAGAGGAATACGGTGGCCTCGGGGGATCTACAGTTGACAGTATGATCATGCTGGAGGAATTTGGTAAGCGCCTGGTGGTTGAACCCTTTTTGTCGACCGTAGTTCTTTTCGGTGCTGCTATTGAACTTGCTGGAACGCCACAGCAAAAACAAAGTCTTATTCCCAGCATTATTGAAGGTAAACTGATTGGTACGTTTGCCTATGCCGAGCCCGTTGAACCTAACAATCTCTCTGCCATTCAGACCCGGGCGACAGCCGAAGATAGCGGGTTTGCATTAAACGGGTCAAAATCACTGGTTTTTAATGCCATCTCTGCTGATAAAATACTTTTAAGTGCGAGAACCTCAGGTGAGGACTTTGATGAACAGGGTATCAGTCTATTTATAGTGGATGCTCAGGCAACTGGACTGACTCGCACAGATTATCTTACTGTCGATGGCTTGAGCGCCTCTGAACTGCAACTGAAAAATGTCCGCGTCGAAAGTGACGACCTACTTGGTAGCCTTGGCTCGGCTGGCGGCCTAATTCAATCCCTGGTCAATAAGGGTATTCTTGGTCTGGCCGCTGAGGCCATCGGCACCATGGAGGTACTGTACAAAAGCACCATCGAGTACACCAAACAACGGCAGCAATTCGATCACGCACTAGCCGATTTCCAGGTATTAAAACATCGTATGACTGACATGTTCGTCGACTATAACCTGGTTAAATCTCTATGCATGAAGGCGACTATGCTTGAGGCCCTGGGCGCTGCGGAAGCACAGAGAAATATCCACGCGCTCAAATATCTGGTGGGTAAAACTGGGCGATTCATTGGTCAAAATGCGGTACAGTTACATGGCGGTATGGGCATGACAGAGGAATTGGCGATAGCCCACTACTTCAAGCGTTTGCTTGTCATAGATGCCCAATTCGGAAATACCGATCATCATTTGAATAAATTTGTAGGCTAGAACCCCACGGCTTAGCTGATACCCATGTACCTGAAGGAGGCATAGTTGTCCGCTGCAATGACTCTGATCACCACTTTGGGCCTAACCGATGACTTCCTGTCAAGTTATCTGCCTCCCCTTCAGTTGGAAGCCTCAGAACAGGATCTCAAACCCATCCATCAAACCGATGCTTTGAAGCCGATCCTGACCACTGCAAAAACGGCTGTCTGCTGGGAAAAAATGCAATCGGCGGCAGCTCAGGACGGCATCAATCTGTATATCATTTCAGGGTTTCGGTCCGTTCAATACCAACTTGAAATAGTCAACCGCAAGCGCAAAGCAGGACAGGACATAGAACAAATACTCAAGGTAAGTGCACTGCCTGGCTATAGCGAACATCATACTGGCAGGGCATTGGACCTCGGCATGCCAGGCATGCCCGCCTTAACCGAAGATTTTGAACATACCAAGGGATTTAGCTGGTTACAAAAACATGCCAAAGCATTTGCCTTTTCCATGAGTTATCCCAGACAGAACCCATACGGGATTGCCTTCGAGCCCTGGCACTGGCTGTGCGACGCGTAACCATTAAAATCCCGCTCTACTATTTTATATAGCGCTTGATTTTGTCAGCCAGGAGATCTTTTTCACTCTTGCTCAGGCTTTTCGGTTTCGCACTGGATTTTTCCTGCCTGGCAAAAACATACTTTTCCCGACGAACATCACGACCAGAGAATCCCTGGCCCTTTAATAACAAAAAAACATCATCAATCATCTGTGGATTGCCACACAGCATAAAAAAATCGTTGCCAGGATTAGCCTCTTGTTCGGCGATCACGGCGGTCACATAACCTCTTCGTTCATAAATCTGCAAATCGGTTGCCGTTTCTCTGGAGTAGCAAACCACGAGCTCGAAATCGGGCAGATCTGTGCGTAACGATAACAACCATTGTGCGCATAGGAATTCACTTCTATCCCTCACCCCCAAAATCAGCATTAAAGGCCTGGTATCCTCAGGCGGTAAAGCTGCCATCATCGAAAGCATCGGCATAAAGGGTGCTAGGCCGACACTGGTAGCAACCAATATTGTCCTGGCAGGTAATGGTCGAGGCAAAACCAGACGTCCATAGGGTCCTCTTACACTAACCTGTAGTCCAACTGAGGCATTGAACAGAACCTGCGTTGCTCGCCCCTTGTCGACTTCGGAGACCATAAGGTCTAGATAGCCCTGGTCCTGGTCATTCAATTGGTTACACAGGCTGTAACTTCTTTCGAAACTTCCTGCCCCATCAGTAAAAGTGAAACGATAAAACTGCCCGGCACGAAACGACACACCAGCGCTTTGCGTTACAAACCTGAACATCAGCGTTGACGGACTTATCCGTTTAATCTGCTGCAACTCGGCTGTTAAATAATCGTTCACCTATACTCCTCGCATCAGCTGTATTATGGCATGTTCTCCAGCTTAAGACCTTGGTAAGCTAGGTCAGTGAAACAAGTCAAAGAATTTACTCCATGCGTATCGGTATAGTAGGAGCAGGCGCTGCCGGATTAGCCGCAGCCAGCGTACTAAAGGTTGAACATGACATCGTTGTGTTTGAACAAGAAGAAAAACTTGGCGGTCTCTGGAACTATCGGGATGATCCGGAGAAAGGGGCTCTCTATCCGACGCTGAGAACCAACCTACCTCGGCAACTAATGGCTTTCTGGGATTTCCCCTTTGAGGATCATTTTCCTGCCTCTAGTGGCGATGATTTCCCTGGCCATGAAACTGTTCTCAATTATTTGACGGCTTTTACAGCCCATAAAGACCTGGGCTCATTAATCCGATTTAATACCCGGGTGAAGTCAATTCAACCACCGGACAGGCTTGCATCGAACTGGAGACTGGTAACCTGCCGGGGCGAGACCGAGTTGTTTGATGCAGTCGTGATCGCCAATGGCCACTATGACCAGCCCCGATTGCCTGCAATAAGCGGGGTCCAGTCGTTTCCAGGAACGATCAGCCATTCAAAAAATTACCGAAACCCAGACTCATTCGCAACAAAGCGCGTTATGATCTGGGGCGCCGCCGCATCAGCCCAGGATCTCAGCAGAGAGATTTCCGCTAAAGCCCAGCAGGTGTTCTGGTGCGGCAAGCGTAAGCCAAACTCAATGACCTTGCAGCAGTCGAATATCAGCTACCACGCGGACCCTGTGAGAATCGATGGCCAGTCAGTGTTGCTATCAGACCAGACCTGCATCCCCGAAGTTGACCATATTATCTACTGCACTGGCTATCACTATGCTTTTCCGTTTCTTTCCGATGTCATCATCAACGTATCCAACAATCTGGTCTCACCGCTATATAAAGATATCATCCATCCCCATTATCCAACTCTGGCTTTTATCGGTATTCCCTATTTGATTATCCCTTTTCCTTTGTTCATCACTCAGGCAACCTGGTTTGCTGCGCTACTTTCTGGAAAACATAGCCTGCCCACCCCGAATGCCATGGAAAAAGAAATTGTCACTGAGATAACAGCGTTTCGACAGCAAAACGGTAAACCCTGGCATTACCATCGCCTCGGAGATCAGCAGGGCCCATACATGGATGCCCTGATCAAAGACTATAATGGTAAGCCTGTCCCTGAGCTATTTCACCAGCTGGCAAAGTCAGCGCAACTGCGTCGACAACAGGACCCTGAAGGATTCCGTAAGTTGACTATCAAGCAGATCCTCAATAATGCCACGCAGTTATAGTCCCACCCCAAAACCAGGTAGATTAAGCAACTGAAACACTGCCTGGGTTAGCAGGTCGACTGCAAATAAGGCTTAGTTTCGACTAAGATTACCGATTACAAATAGTCTGAATTAAGATAATAATGAAGCTAACCATAGGCGGACAGGCAACAACGCAATTTGAACCTGTCAGGACTGCATTTACAGATCTGTGGCAGAACTCAGAACTGGGCGCTGGACTGTGCGTCTATCACAAAGGCCAGAAAGTCGTCGATCTCTGGGGAGGCTGGGTAGACAGAGAAAGGTCCGTCTCCTGGTCCAGCAATACCCTGGTTAATATCTACTCAACCACAAAGGGCCTGGCTGCGCTTGCTGTCGCCATTCTCTGTGACGAAGGATGGCTCGATTATGATGAGAGAGTTGCACACTATTGGCCTGAGTTCGGCAGCGCCGGAAAAGCCGAAATCACCGTCGCCGAACTGCTGTCACACCAGGCAGGGTTAAGTGGTGTTACCCAGGCCATCAGCGTCCTTGATTTGTGCGACTGGGACAAAATGGTTGGACTTCTGGCACAGCAAGCGCCGCTATGGAAGCCTGGAACAAAAGCTGGCTACCATGCTATCACCTGGGGTTACTTTCCTGGAGAACTAATCAAGAGGATTACCGGGCAGACTCTGGGCGAATATTTTTCCCAGAAAGTGGCGATCCCGCTCAATGCTGACTGCTATATTGGCCTGCCTGACCGATACCACCCCAGATGCGCAACCCTAAACGGGCCCAATCACGCACCAACAACGCATCTACCTGGCGGTCAAACGGAAAATACGATTAACACAAAAACTTCAGCGATCTATAGAAGCGCCCAATTAAACCCCATAATAAGGCCCTTTAAGGACGCTTGTTCGAAACACTGGCGACGCGCTGAGATCGCTGCAGCGAACGGTCACGCCACTGCCGCTGGAATCGCTAAAATCTATGCCGCCCTGGCGAATAACGGCCAACTAAAGGATACCAGGATAATATCTGCCAAGGCCTTAGCACGAGCCCTTAAAACCGAGGTCGAAGGCTGCACGGATCTCGTCCTTGGCCATGAAATGCGCCGTGGGCGGGGCTTCATACTCAATACTCGTGCAGGCTTTGGCCCTAATCCAGAGGCTTTCGGTCATAATGGCGCTGGCGGTTCAACCGGTTATGCTGACCCGAAAGAAAATCTGGCTGTCAGTTATGTAATGAATCAAATGAGGACTAATGATGGAACAACAAAGCCCCGGGCAGAAATTCTTAACAATGCTATTTATTCCTGCATCTAACGGGGGGATCGGTCGAATATACAAGTAACGGCAGTCAACGGGTTGTCTAAAAAGTTACTGGCTGCTTTGCTGCACATGCCATGTTCGAGCTCGATATTCTGCAGGTATCTACCCACCACCGCTATGGCTGGGGTCAATGGTTAGCAGAAGCAATAGCCACTTTTGGCCTTATCATGACCCTATTAGGCTGCAATCGTTTTCGACGCGATGCCTTGCCTTTCGCTGTCGGGTTATACAATACTGCTGCCTATCGGTTTACAGCCTCTACCTCGCTTGCAAACCCCGCTGTTACCGTAGCACGCAGCCTGACCCATACCTTTCACCCAACGCACCCGCCTTTATTGCAGCACAGGGACTCGGCGCCTTGAGTGCAAATTCCATCATGAACCTATTGTTAACAAATAAGCGATAGCCGCTGTACTACAATCTATTTTGTTACCCTATTATGTGGCAAACTCCCTTCCGATTAATGGCTGATGCCCTGCTTCTTCGTTTATAAACTGAATACTTCATGCGTGATTATTTCTTAAGACGACTCCTGCTGATTCCGCCCACACTGATTGGGGTCACCATCATCGTATTTGCCATTACCCGCCTGGTTCCTGGTGGCCCGCTTGAACGAGCCATAATGGAATCGCAGATGCTCGATGCAAACTCTAGTGTGAGTAGCCAGAATGTGGGCCAGGGTATGGCACTATCTGAGGGCCAGTTACAGCAACTCAAAGAATATTACGGCTTCGACAAACCAATACTGATCAGTTACGTCGAGTGGACAGGCAAGGTCCTGCAAGGCGACCTTGGCTCATCTTATCGTTACAATGAACCGGTCTGGGACGTGATAAAAGATCGCTTCCCTGTTTCCATCTATTACGGACTCATCACGCTAGTGCTGACTTACAGCATCTGCATTCCTTTAGGCATTGTAAAGGCCATAAAACATCGCACCATGGTTGACAGCCTCTCCTCGGTACTCATCTTCACGGGCTATGCAATACCAGGCTACGCGCTAGGTTCACTACTTCTGCTATATTTTTCCGTACGTCTGGAATGGTTCCCAATGGGCGGCTTCGTAAGCTATTCATTCGACGACAAGGATATATGGGGGAAAGCTTATGATCTGATTCAACATTCCGTCTTACCGCTTATCTGTTATCTAGTCGGTAGCTTTGCGCTGGTTACTTTATTACTAAAGAACCACTTGATGGACAATCTTGCCGCGGATTACATTCGTACCGCCGTTGCCAAGGGTGTCTCGTTCCGACAGGCCGTTATAAAACACGCTTTAAGAAACTCTCTTATTCCCATTGCCACCACTTTTGGACAAAACATTACCCTGGTCGTTTCTGGGTCTTTCCTGATTGAATCTATTTTCGACATTGACGGATTCGGCTTACTTGGTCTTTCGGCTATCCTTGACCGAGACTATCCGGTGGTCATGGGAGTGGTGCTTCTTGCCAGTCTATTATTATTGATCGGAAATATACTGTCTGACATTCTGGTTGCTTTCGTCGATCCTCGGATTAGATTCGAATAATGTTGTCTTCCTTAAATCCACAAACCAGAAAACGTTTGCAACGATTTCAAAATATTCGCTTGGGCTACTTTAGCTTTCTGATACTAGCCAGTCTAATAGTGCTTCTTTGTTTTGCCGAATTACTCATTAACAGCAGAGCCGTTATAGTGCATTACGAAGGTGAAACCTATTTCCCGACCTACGCCGGGTTCTATTCAGGCAAGCAATTCGGGCTGGATTATTCCTATGAGGTCAATTACCGCCAACTGGCCAGTCGTTTTGCCGAAGAACAATCGGACAACTGGATAGTGATGCCCGTGGTTCCCTACAATCCTTACGAGAACCATTCGCTGGGCAATGTATTTAAACCCGAAGCCCCTTCCTGGCAGAGCCAGCATTACCTGGGAACCGACACGACTAGCCGGGACATTCTGGCAAGATTAGTCTATGGCACTCGTACCGCCCTGCTATTTGCTTTTGCGTTTATGATCTGTGTTTACGTCATCGGTATCCTGGTTGGCTGCTCGATGGGTTATTTTGGCGGTGTTTTCGACCTCATATTCCAACGTTTAATCGAAATCTGGTCGAATGTTCCGTTCCTCTACATGGTCATCATCGTCTTTTCTATTATCCCATCAGACGCCTCGATACCTGCCCGGATCAGTATCCTGCTGATGGTCATGGTGTTATTTTCCTGGACCAGTATGACCTACTATATGCGGACCGAAACCTACAAAGAAAAATCAAGGGACTATGTCGCTGCAGCGAGGGTCATAGGGGCCTCAACCATGCGAATCATATCCAAACACATCCTGCCCAACGTACTGGCCACCCTGGTTACCTTTATGCCTTTTACCATCGTCTCGGCGATCGCAGCCATTACCGCCCTGGACTTCCTGGGATTTGGACTGCCAGTGCCCACGCCGAGTCTCGGCGAACTTCTTAAACAAGGCACAGCCAACCTTAGAACTGCGCCATGGATAGTGATCTCTGCCTTTGGTACGCTGGTGACACTACTCACACTGGTTACCTTTATCGGGGAAGCCGTGCGAGAATCGTTCGATCCTAAAAAATTTACCATCTATCGCTAGTCAAAGTGGATATACCATGAACAGCCCCATACCCGTTTTACTGATTCCTTTACTGATCTTATGTGTCAGCTGCAGCGAATCTGAAAACCAACAACCTAATTCTGAGCTTGCCATCAATAATACTCAGGAAGTACTTGACTACTACGCCAGTAATCCAGAATTCTTTCGCACCCAGCCATTGGCAGAGCTACCTGAAGGTCTTGTCTGGCAGGATGGCTCAGCGCTCTCGGAAATAGGCTCTCCAGAGGCTAAAAAAGGCGGTAGCGAATACGTCCGAATCCAGGATTTTCCCCGAACCTTAAGAACCGTTGGCCCTGACTCGAACGGCTCATTCAGACCATGGATACTCGATAACGTGGCAATGTCTCTGGCCCATCGTCATCCGAATCAAATGGATTTCTTTCCTGGGCTGGCGACAGCCTGGGCCATTGATGAGAAGACCAAGACCGTCTTCGTCAAATTGGACCCCAATGCTCACTGGTCTGATGGTGACGCCATTACCGCAGATGATTACTTTTTTACTTTCTGGTTCAACCGCAGTCCCTATATCACCGCTCCCTGGTATAACAACTATTACCATTCCCAGTTTACCGGCATCACTAAATACGACGATCACCTGATTGCCGTCTCCATCCCCGAATTAAAACCGGATACAGATGCAAAAGTGCTGGGCCTGAGCCCGTTACCCCAACATTTCTATAGCGAAGTAGGTGATGATTTCATTGAACGTTATCAGTGGCGATTCGCCCCCACCACGGGTGCCTATGTCATTCGTGACGGAGATCTGAAGAAAGGCCGTTCAGTCCGGTTATCCCGTGATCCAAATTGGTGGGCAAAAAACAAAAGGCAATGGCGATATCGCTATAATGTCGATGCCATCAATCTTACGGTCATCCGGGATACACCCAAGGAATTTGAAGCCTTCAAACGGGGTGACCTGGATCAAATCAGCCTTAATTTAGCCGAGTACTGGTACGAAAAACTTCCCGATCAAGACCCTGATGTCGCAGCGGGCTATATCGAAAAGAAAATATTCTACAACCAACGGCCCAGGCCTCCCTATGGTCTATGGATTAACACCAGCCAGCCTTTACTGGATGATCTGAATATCCGCCTGGGTATTCAATCCGCAACGAACTGGCAACTGGTCATCGATAAATTCTTCAGGGGGGATTATCAACGCCTTTCTACCGCAAATGACGGCTATGGTAGATTCAGTCATCCCTCCATAGAAGCAAGAAAATTTGATATACCACTGGCTCAGGATTATTTTGCCGAAGCAGGATTTAAACAACGTAATAGCGACGGTATCCTGGAGCGCAGCGATGGCACTCGACTGTCTTTTACACTCTCTTCCGGATATGAATCTCTCAAGGACGTACTCACCATTCTAAAAGAAGAGGCTGCTAAAGCAGGCCTCGACTATCGAATAGAGGTTCTCGATGGTACGTCAGGCTGGAAAAAAGTTCAGGAAAAACAACATGACCTGCATTTTTCTGCTTTTGGCTATAGCCTCGAGCTTTATCCCAGGTTCTGGGAAACCTATTACTCCTCCAATGCCTATGATGAGGCCTTCGATGATTCAGGAAATCCTAACCCGAACCGTAAATTGAAAACCCAGACTAATAACCTGGAAACTTTTGCCGTGTTCGAAATGGACCAGTTAATTGATGCCTACCGAAGCGCTTCCAACGAACAGGAAATGATTCAACTAGCCCATGAAATGAGTGAACTGCACCATGATTATGGCTCGTTTGTACCGGGCTTTTACCAGGGGTTTTTCCGTATGGGGTTCTGGCGCTGGGTACGTTACCCGGAAGAATTCAGCTACAGGCACGCCAGTTCGGCTCGCTCACTGTTTGTCCACTGGATTGACCCGGAACTCAAAAAAGAGACGCAACGGGCAAAAGAAGAGGGCATCACCTTTACACCCGGTACCAGAATTTATGATCGCTACCGAAACTGATTGCCCGCATGACCAACTTACTTGAAATCTGTGACCTGGTAACTGAGTTCGAAACTGATGAAGGTCTTGTGCGCGCCGTCGATGAGGTCAGCTTTGAGGTAAAACCTGGCTGCACCCTTGGCCTTGTCGGCGAATCCGGATGTGGCAAAAGTGTCACTGCACTCTCTATTATGCAGCTGTTACCCAACCCTGCGGGGAAAATTGTCAGCGGTAAGATATTCTTCCAGGGTCTTGAACTGACCCAATTACCAATTCAAGAAATGGAAAATCTGCGAGGCAATGAAATCGGCATGGTATTCCAGGAACCGATGACCGCCCTCAACCCTGTTCAAACCATCGGCCGACAACTGACCGAGGTTCTTTATCTGCATACAGACCATAATGAAACCAGCGCAATACAGGCTGCCCTGGCGATGCTAGAGAAAGTCGGCATACCGTCTCCTGAAATTCGCATGTCTGAATATCCTCATCAGCTTTCAGGTGGCATGCGACAGAGGGCCCTGATCGCCATAGCACTGGTTTGTAATCCTACACTTCTCATAGCCGACGAGCCTACAACGGCGCTGGATGTAACCATCCAGGCCCAGATACTAGACTTGATAGAAAACCTGCAACAACAGCTTGGTATGGCGGTTCTCATGATTACGCACGATTTAGGGGTGATTGCCGAGACCTGTCAAGATGTGGTGGTCATGTATGCGGGTAAGGTGGTCGAAAAAGGGTCTGTTTTTGATGTCTTCGATCATCCCACGCACCCTTACACACGCGGTTTACTAAAGTCGATACCCAGGCTAGATAGCCGCGCAAAATCCAAACTTGATGCAATTGATGGCATGGTGCCCGGCCTACTCGATCTGCCGCCAGGCTGCCGCTTCCAAAACCGATGCCCGCACAAAACACCTGAATGCGAAAGCACTAGCCCCAGCATAGAAACTGTCAGCCCAGGTCACCAGGTCAGCTGCCTTAACTGGAAAGATCTGTGAATAACCCGCTTTTAACAGTCAACAATCTGAAACTACATTTCCCGGTAAAATCCGGCCTGTTCCATCGAACCCGGTTGTACAATCGTGCAGTAGATGGTGTCAACCTGCAAGTACAGTCGGGAGAAACGCTCGGCCTGGTAGGCGAGTCTGGGTGTGGGAAAACGTCTCTAGGTCGCTGTATTGCCCGACTATATAACCCCACTAGCGGTGAAATCCATTTTGATGGCCAGGAAATCAGTCATCTAACTGCTAAGGCAATGCTGCCCATTCGCCAGGATATCCAAATGATATTTCAGGATCCCATGGAATCCTTAAATGCTCGACATACTGTTGGAGATATCCTGGAAGAACCCCTCATTATCCATAAAACCGGCAATCAAGCCTCTCGTCGACAACGGGTTCGCAGCTTACTGGATATTGTCGGTCTGCCAACTCGCTCTATCAGTCGTTACCCTTTTGAATTTTCCGGGGGCCAACGACAGAGAATTGGAATTGCCCGCGCTATCGCTATGAACCCGAAACTAATCATCTGTGACGAACCGGTGTCCGCACTGGACGTGTCTATTCAGAGCCAGATTCTCAATCTGTTAATTGAACTGCAGCAAGAATTTGGGCTTTCCTATCTTTTCATCGCGCATGACCTCGCAGTGGTCAAACATGTGTCCGATCGAATTGCGATCATGTACCTGGGTAAAATTATTGAAGAGGGCCCCAGCGATCTGATCTATGCCCAGGCCATGCATCCCTATACCGAATCACTCATCAACGCGATCCCCATACCAGATCCGCATCGAAAACCTGAACGGGCGATTATCTCAGGAGATGTACCATCGCCCATAAATCCACCGACAGGATGTCGCTTTCATCCCAGATGCCCTAAGCAATTTGGTCCCTGTGGAGGTACGGAACCAGCGACTCGAATGCTTCCAGGCCAGCACCAGGTATCCTGCCACCTAACCGAACTGCAAGATGCCAGCTGAATTCAACCAAGCGATAGCACGGACAAGGACTAGCATCGTCTGCCTGCATGACCAGCAACTCCTGATGATCGAACTCGAAGATCCGGCTACTAAAAAGCGCATGTGGTCTCTACCCGGGGGTAAAATCGAGGCCCTTGAAAGCCCTGAACAAGCCGCAATCCGCGAAACCGAGGAGGAAACTGGCTATCAGGTTCATAATCTGTCGAATCAATTGATCTCACAGTACAAATTTCGCTGGAACAGCAAGATTTTCGACTGCCAATGCCACTGGTTCACCGCCGAGTTAAAAACACTGCAGGCTAATGAAGTTAATGATGCAGACTATTTGTTGAGATGTCGCTGGATACCCATGCATCAGGTTACCGCCCTGCTGAGCTATCACCCTCATATAGCTAAACAAACACAGAAACTGATGAGCAGGGTTGCATTGAGTCCGTTATAATCAACCTATTTCGTTTCTGGGAGAGAAGTATTTGGACATAAAGCAAAAACTGACCAGGGTCATCAACAGTGAAGCCGCGGCTATCTCCAGGATTCAGGTCACCGATCAATTTGAAAAAGCGGTACAACTACTCAATGCCTGCGCTGGCAAGGTCGTCGCGACGGGTATTGGTAAAGCCGGGTTTATTGCGCGCAAATTCGCCGCAACGCTGGCATCCACGGGAACACCGGCAATTTATATCCATCCCGCCGAAGCGGGCCATGGTGACCTGGGAATGCTCGCTGAAAACGATTGTATCGTTGCTTTTTCAACTAGTGGCAAGTCGAATGAAGTCATCGAAATGCTGGAAATGGCCAGGCAACTAGGCGTCACCGAAATTATCGGTTTAACCTCTCATGCAGAGTCACCATTACGAAATCTAAGTCAACTGGTTCTTGATATGGGTCCGGATATCGAAGAACCCTGCCCTTTAGGGTTGACCCCTAGCGCCACCATTGCGGTAATGCTTGCCATCAGTGATGCAATCGCCCTGACCCTAATGGAACTAAAGGAATTCAGACGCGAAGATTATGGAAAGCGCCATCACAAAGGCTATCTAGGTACCATAAGCCGCCAAAAGTACAATCGCCAGTCAGACTAGGTATGACCTTGAAGCCTGTTATCAAACACTTTGACCCGTTTATATTAGCGCAGCAATTTGTCAGCGAGGTCGCCAGCAACTTGCAGGGGCTACCACGGGTTCCCCATGTAGCCGGAATAATTGCTGGTGACGATAAGCCCTCATTAGCCTATGCTAGACGCACCATGGCTAAATTCCAGGAAGTCGGCATGACCTATGATCTGATCAAGGTCAATCGACTGGATGTGGAAGCTGCCATTGAGACCGCCAATGACAATCCCAACATTCATGGCATCTTTACTTATTTCCCAATCTTTGCCAATCAGCAGGACGATTATCTCCGCAATCTAGTAGACTATCGGAAGGACATCGAAGCTGGCAGCCAGTTCTGGACTCAAAAACTATATCATAATGACCGCTTTTCAGGCCCAGGCGCACCTACCAAAAAAGCCGTATTACCGTGCACTCCACTGGCGATCGTCAAGCTACTAGCAGAATTAAAGCTTCAATCTCCTTCGACTTCTGAACAACCGCTGCCACAACGATCGATGACAGGCGAGACTGTGACTATCTTCAATCGTAGCGAGGTCATCGGACGGCCGCTCGCCGTCATGCTGTCCAACGATGGTGCCAGGGTCCTGTCATTTGATGAACACGGGCCCATGGAGTTTATTGATGCAGAGCCTCGCGAGCTAACGATTGATCGGCAACAGGCACTGGCCTGTTCTGATATTGTTATCACCGGTGTTCCCAGTGAGTCTTTCAGGAAAATCAGTGCTCGGGAAATAAAGACCACTGCTGTCTGTATCAATTTTTCAAGTATTGCAAACTTCAGTGTGGACATGTCTTCCCACGAGGGCATTTATATTCCTAGAATCGGCCCCCTCACCGTCGCCATGTGTATGCGCAATACGGTAAGGCTGTTTAGCCATTTTCACCGGGGCCAACACTAATGGCGCCTTCTGCAGATGTAACCAGCCTTAAACCCTGGTTAAACGCAGTAGCAGCAAAGACTTCCACACCAGGGGGCGGCAATGTCGCAGCTGTTCTGGGGGCGCAGGCGACTGCCCTGATTTGCATGGTCTGCCAGTTCAGCAAGGACCCTGGGGGAAACGAGGCGTTACTGCATGATCTGGACCAGACACGCAATGATTTTCTGCAGCTGGCAGAAGCCGACAGTGCCGCTTTTAAGAAACTAATGCTCTGTTACCGGGTTGATAAAGCTGATCCTTTGAGGACTGATAATCTGCAGAAAGCAATTACCAACGCTGCTCTTATTCCTTTGGAAACCTATGAACTGGCAGCAAAAACTGCTGAATTGCTGATAACTATTGAGCCGCTTTCAAACCCTAACCTTCACTCAGACACTGCCATGGCAGGGGCTATTATCAATGCCACCCTCACCTCGGCTAGAATCAACGTCCTGGTTAACTTGAAAGCTATCCATGACAAGGCCGTCAAAAGCAATATCGAACGCCGACTCGAAAATAGGGTGCATTTGAAAGCCAGCCTATCCAGACTAATAGACTCCCTGGTCCAACGCATTGCTGACTAACCAGCTTGGCCAGCGCCTGACAGGGTTTGTACTGCTGTTTATCTGCTGCAACGATCCAGCCCATTCTGCCACCAGCAACCGGCAGACAATAATTGCTTCGCCGACCCACCAAAATGTCATCGTTAAAATGGAACAGCTCATCTTCGATAAACTGGTCAAGCAGGCAGTTGATGAGATCCGAACCCATCCAAACCGCTTACAGATGCTCAATCAGCAACTGGAAAAGATTGACCAGGCGATACGACCCGCTATGCTTTCCAGTCGCCAGAAAGACCAATTAGCCCTTCTCAACTGGCTTGATCAACAACCCCAGCCTATGGGCTCAGTACTCGATAAGGCCAAAGCACAATGTGCCATAGAAAATCAGCATCCAGAGCAGCTATATGATTGGCTTGAATTCGAGTTGGCTGACCTAATAGCGACAAGAACCACGCAACCTGAGAGTGTAAGACGGGAGACTAAAAAAACCGTCCTGGAGGGTATCCCGGCAAACCGAACGGCCAAGCACCTGGTCATGTCAATGTTACAGGACAGTTTAATCCAATATATAGAACTTAACGTGCTACAACTGTCATTTCACGACCTCGACGAACTGATTATAGAGGAGCTAAATTCAAATGAATCCTACCTGCCTTTATTTCGATATCGACGCGACACCCAGGCGTTTCAGATAAACCTGACCGAACAACCCTTGCTCCATTTTGTCGAACTCGAAGCGGCCGCTTTATTCTATGGTGTACCCGGGCAGCACTACTTTAACCATCTCGTTAAAACAAATCCCGTTTATCGTCTTACGCAATGCAGTGCATTTTCCGAGGCCTATGCCCAATACCTGCTTAGACTGAGCGGGTCAGAGCCAGTCTACCAGCAACACCATGCCGTGATCAGCCAGCAGGAATGGCTTATATCCCTACTTGCCCTGGCGCTGGCAGATCTTGAATTACATGTAATCGGGGTTGAGCAGGCAACAGTGCTGGACACGTTAAGCAGTCGCGCCATCGCCTCAAGGGCGCGCCTGCAATTCGAGCTAGAGCAACTCACCCGGCAACCGGGCCAGGCTTTCATATCGGCAGCCATAGCCAGGGAATTAATTCAAATACAACAGACGACGGCATTGCGTCTCGGCTCAAGCTTTAGACTAGTTAATTATCTCGACCGGTTAAACCAGGTCATCAGCCTACCGCTGCCATTGATTCGCGAAAAGATGACTCTCTGGACTAATGATCATGACCGTGCGGGCGATTGAGGTATTGCTGCAACCGATTAGTTAATTCGTCCTGGCTTATCATGTGCTTTTTATTTAACACCCGTAGTAATGCCTCCAGGAAATGATCAAAATAACACCAGGGCTGCTGGTCTAGGTCCCTGTCCCAGCATTTAATAGCAGCAATGAGTTCACCGCGAAATTCGCCCCAGGAGTAACATTCTTGCTCACACAGCGTTCTAGCCAGGCCAAATACTCGCATCTGCCATGGATCATCGAAAACCAATTCACCGTTAGCCTGCGGTGGCGCCAGTTCATGCTCTAATGGATATTGATCTGTCATCGCTCTGCCACACCGATCATACCATCTCGACTGACCAGGCCAGTCAGGTCATTTTCATTATACGACTGCAGGTTTTCCGGTGGCTGAGGTAATACCAGATACCTTATTTCCGCACTCGAATCCCATACTTTGACGGATTTACCTGCTGCTACATCGAAGCCCATTTCACTGATGACCTTGCGAGGCTCCTTGACTACTCGGGATCGATACTCAGGATCCTTGTACCACTTTGGCGGAAGGCCCAGCAATGCCCACGGATAGCACGAACACAGGGTACAAACCACAACATTATGAACCGTTGCCGTGTTTTCGACGACGACCAGCTTTTCAACCTGACCGCCTTCAAATTGGTAAACAGCGATAGCTGCACTGGCATCGTTTAACAGGTCCTCACGAAACTGATCATCCACCCATGCCCTGGCAATAACCTGGGCCCCGTTAAGCGGACCAACTCGTTCGCCATATCGCAGAATCACCTGATCAACATCCTCAGCCTTTAAAAACCCTTTTTCTATCAATAGAGCTTCTAAAGCTTCCGCGCGAATACTCTGTGGTGAAGGTTCACTCATTGTTGACTCCCAGAAGATAGGGTTCAAACAGGTCAAGATTTATCAAAGTCTGTTCCTCTCCGTCGGGAAACAAATCCTCACTGTTAAAACACACGGTGTATAGCGCCTGGGGACATTCACCTAGGCCATGGGCATTGGTATCAGGAAACACCCAGTGCCCATGGACAGCTGTAATAACTCCTTTTTTTCCCCACACATAGCCTGGTAGCCGAGTATGGCCAAGACCATTACTGGCAATAGCAACGACAGGTTGCTGCAAACTGAACTTTGGTGGTTTCTCAGCAGTCCTTTTCGATGCAGCCCCAGACACCGCTGCCATCGGGTCGGCCCTTGATTTTGGCCGTGCCGCCACTGATCCAGCCTGCATCCCGCCCAAGTCTCTGCTTCGATCGTCAAGTACCTGCTGGTCTATCACGCCGGCCTCGATAAGCAAGGTTTCGATACCACCCAACCATCGACCGTAATAACCATGGGTCAAATAAGCCACTGGGTCGATCCGCTCTACGGCATGTCTAAATCGATCTGTATTGTTCCATGCTGCTGTCACCATACCCAATCCAGCCATAGCAAAAACACTGGCCTGCCAACGCTCAGGGAAGACCTCACTGTTGGGTTCTCGCTGCACAGCGCCATAGCCTGGCTGCCCACCCAGGTCATGCACTTTGGGTCCAATGGTTTTCATTGTGCCCGCCATTTTTTACGACTCGCTCTACCACCCCGATATTCGGTAGCACTCGCCTCGTTCAACAATAATTCAAAAAGTACCGCCCTGCTGGCTGGTCGATAGCTGGACACTGATTCTGCCAGCACTCTCATTTCCTTATCGTCAACCAGTTGAACTCGACCGCTGACGAGAAATTCCCCACTGCTCCCCGAACTATCGTTCATGCCACAATGCAGACTAAAAAACCCATTTACCTGCAGGTCCCGGGCCTTCGGTGTAATGGGTTCTACAAACAAGAAGCAATGGCCCCGACCAATAATAGGCGTGACTGGGTGTAACCGTGGACGTTGATCTTCTCTTACGGTCGCCAGATAAGACACTTTGCCATCCAATCTGCGTTCACCAAATGCTGCTAGCTCGGGCGCATCCTTTACCAACTCAGCCCAACTAACAGCAGTTATATCCCTTAATTCTTGATTCATTACCCTTCCATGTATTCCAGGCTCAACCCAAAGCAGCTATTAGAAGCAACTATTAGAAGCAACTAGATAATGTAGTCGCCGCATTGTGACCGTGACCTGCTTCAAACCAGTACCACAACTTGAATTCTAAACCTATCTCTCTGAGTAGCAAAACACATCATAAATTCATAACTATGATTCTATCCCAATGATTTCCTCGCTATGGATTTACTAACGATAAAGCTCGAGCTAACCATGACAGGGTCATTGATGTTTAGACAGCGGATTATATGCAAAAACTTTTACAGGCTCTGCTGTTTCTACGCCCAGGGCATGAGCCAACGGTTGCAATTGTTGCCTGTAATTTAGCCATCGATTTCTTGAACTCTGATACAGGGGTTGCCTGACCTGATGAAAACTGGCTGTCTTGACGGTCCGCTGAGTCTGGTGGAAGTCCATACAGTCAGGCTCATATGCAAGGCCGCAAAACTGTAGCAGTTGCCTTATTTCCTTTTCCGGATCTGCCAATAACCGCTCATAATTGATTTCACGAATTGAGTCCGGTATCAGGCTCGACCAGTGCGACATCAAACGCCGATAATTATTATAAAAATAGCCTAGGTTGCCAAGCTCAAAACTGTATTCCTGGCCCTTGTTAAAGTTCTGAAAAAAACAACTCAGGCAGGTATCCATGGGATCACGAGTAATATGCAATATTTTCGCGTTCGGCAGAATCTGTTTGATGAAGCCCAGATATTGGAAATTTAGCGGATGTTTATCAACAATCCTGGTAAATTCCCCTTCCTTACAATGCTTTACCAAACGTTGCAGATAAGCCTTGCCCACCACCTTAAAACTTGCCGGGTCCAGGCCGTTCAAGCAGAATGGAAACGACTGTTTTCCCGGACTCTGGTTAGTCACTGAGGCAATCACTGATGCCAGGTCATGAATCTCTCCCGCCCCATAAACCGAGGAGTGACTGGCCAGTATTTGCTCAACCAGGCTGGTACCCGATCTAGGCATACCAACAACAAAGATCGGTTGATCTGAAAGATGGCCTGCACCAACACTCTCTGCCATGTGCTCGTGACTATACTGGAAAACAATATCCTTAAACAAAGCCGTGCTCTGGCCTCGGTCATAGGATTTGCCGGCTAGTTTATTTGCCTTGAGATAGTAACTGAAGGCCTGCTTGAATTGCCCTGCATCATCACAGACCTTACCCGCAGCAAAGTACAAATAGGATCGGGTTGCTTGGTTTAAGTCGCTATTGGCCAGTTGCTCTTCAAGCTTTTCCAAAACCGGATCTTCAGGATCACAGGCTACCACCTCAAATAAACCCTGGTAAGCTTCACCATAATCAGGCTTAAGCTCAATGGCGCGTCGAAAGCCTTGCTCGGCACGACCGAACTGGCCAACTCTCCTGTATATGCCAGCAATATTGTGATGGTAGGCTGCGATCAACGGATTCAGACTAATGGCCTTTTCAATTAATTCAATGGCTTCCGGTTCCCGCGCCTGTGCAGCCCTGATCAGACCTAGCAAATGATTGGCATCGGCTAAATCAGGGTTCTCCTGCAGTAATTCCAGATAAGCCTGTTCAGCGAATGGCAAATCACCTTCGATCTGTCTGCTCATCGCTGTTTGCAATTTTTTTAAAACAAGATCTTTCATGGATTGTCCAAGACTCCGACTCAGCCAAGCAAACCTAAATTTAAGTTTAGACGACGCATCCTATCACTAGGTTCAGTCTACTCAATCTCCACTTTTTCGCTGCCACCCAGGTTAGAATACAATACCCTCACGGGCAGGCCAAACTGCACCCTTTTTCCTAACAGCAATACCTTTAGAGCCATACCTTGAGTGCAACACCTTTAGAGCCATATCCTGAGTGCAACACCTTGAGCAGATCGGCTGAAAGCCAGAATGACTCCATTATTGCAAAAATTTTTCCTGCAAATTCTTTCGCTCGAAAATACTGGTTATACTATGCCCTGATCTGCCTCCTCGGTCGGCATTAAAAAGCATTAACTAACTTTCTACAGGGAAACTCAATGGGAAATTTATACCAGCTTCTTCAGAGCCGCTTCGATGCTGAAAGACCCTTCACTTATGATGCCAAACATCAACTCATCGCAAGCTATGGAGACCTGGACGATGCCAGTGCCCAGTATGCCAATCTGTTTTTATCGCTGGGTCTCGTTGCCGGTGATCGAGTTGCTGTACAGATTGAAAAATCAACTGAAAATCTGTTTCTTTATTTTGGTTGCCTGAGGGCAGGCGTGGTATTTCTGCCTCTAAATACGGCTTACCAGAAAGATGAAATTGCTTATTTCCTAAATGATGCAGAACCTAAAATCTGTATTGTAGAACCAGACAAGCTGGCTACCTATCAGCAGTTAACTGAGACACTTGTGTTCACTCTTGATCGTCATGGTGAAGGTACCGCCCCAGATAACCGGTCTACTATGTCCAAACAACATAGCATCGCTACTACCGATCCTGAAGATACAGCTGTGATCGTCTATACATCCGGAACCACCGGGGCACCTAAGGGCGCCATGATTACCCATGGTAACCTGATCGACAATGGTTCGGTGTTGCAGACTGCCTGGGAATTTCAGCGCAGCGATACGATGTTACATAGTCTGCCAATCTTTCACGTCCATGGTTTGTTCCTGGGCATTAACCTGCCTGTACTGAGCGGTTGCCCGATTATCCTGCTGGAAAAATTTGATGCCGACCTGGTCTTGAAACTACTACCAACAGCAACGGTGTTTATGGGAGTACCCACTTACTATACCCGTTTGCTTGAAGCCGACATCAATCAAATGCATTGCCAGTCAATCCGACTATTCACCTCGGGCTCAGCTCCATTGCTGAGCCAGACGTTTAATCTATTCAGTGAACGAACCAAACATACCATCGTCGAACGTTACGGTATGACTGAAACTGGCATGAACACTTCAAACCCCTTACATGGACCTGCTAAAGCGGGTACCGTCGGCCCACCGCTTCCAGGCACACAGTGCCAAATATTAGATGACCACGGGGACCCCGCCGCAACAGACGAAACTGGGCAATTACTGGTTCGCGGCAAAAATGTATTTAAAGGGTACTGGCGCAAACCAGCCAAAACCCAGGAAGACTTCACGGATACAGGTTTCTTTAAGACGGGTGATCTGGCTAGTATAGACGAAGATGGCTATATCACGATTGTAGGACGAAGCAAGGACCTAATCATTACCGGTGGACTTAACGTTTACCCCAAAGAAATCGAGCTCAAAATTGACAAGCTGCCCGGCGTAATCGAAAGCGCGGTGATTGGTACACCTGATAAGGATTTTGGCGAGGCAGTGACCGCCATCATTATCGCTGAGCCTACAGCTAACTTATCTGAACAGATGATCATTGAACAGTTGAAAGGCTCTATCGCCAATTTCAAAGTACCTAAAGCAGTCCATTTTTTAGAGCAGTTGCCCAGGAACACCATGGGAAAGGTACAGAAAAATGTACTCAGGGAAACCTTCATGAAAGAATTATCATGATGCCTCAGGTCAACCAATGGGACGGCTATTAATGAAATTAGCTATCCTTGCCTCCGGTCGGGGTTCACACCTGCAGAATATTTATCGAGCCTGTCAAAGCGGTGGGTTGTCCGCCAGTATCGAAATTGTCATTTCTAATAACAGTCGTTCTGCAGCGCTGGAGTTTGCCAGGGAAAAAGGCATCCCAGCCCAGCACCTGTCCAGCCAAACACATCCAGATCCCGTTCTTTTGGATCTTGCTGTCTGTCAGGCACTGGAACAATCCGGGGCCACCCTGGTGGTGACTGCCGGTTACCTCAAGAAAGTAGGTATAAATACCCTATCGCGATACCCAAGGGCAGTCATTAATGTCCATCCTTCGTTACTGCCACGTCATGGAGGACCGGGCATGTATGGTCTAAAAGTACATCAAGCAGTCTGTGATGCTGGCGAAGTACAAACCGGCGTGACGGTTCATTATGTAACAGAAGAATATGACCAAGGTCAGATTATCAGGCAGAGTAAATTAGAGGTTCTGAACGAAGATAATCCAGAAAGCCTGGCTGGCAGATTACTGCCAGTTGAGCATGAATTGCTTGTCAATGTCCTCAAGGAGCTCAGTGAATGAAGAAACCGACTTCAAAAAAGCGCGTCAGAGATGCTCGTGCACCCATTGCCTTGATGAGTTGTGCCTCGGGCAAAAGCTTTGCAGAGAACGTTGCCCGATACATGAATGTACCCTTACTGCCAACCAACGAGGTCTGGTTTTCCTGTGGTGAAGGAAAGCTTGAAATAGAAGCAAATGTCAGAGGGCATGACGTCTATATCTTTCAGAGCATAGTCGGTATCCAGGATGAGCGAAGTATCTATGACCGCTTTATCATGCTGCTCCATGCTATAGAAGCTGCTGCTCTTTCCGATGCCCAGTATGTAACCGCTGTGACACCTTATTACCCGGGCGCACGGCAGGACAAACGCAAAGGTAGAACTCGTGAAGGTATCAGCGCAAGTCTCTTCGCAAGAATGCTGCAAAGCGCCGGCGCCGATCGAGTGGTCAGCGTCGAAATTCATAATGATTCCATCGCTGGCATGTTCAATCCCAGTCTGGCTCACCTTGAAAACATCTTCTTAACACGGCAATTTGCACCCTGGCTCATGAAACAGCAGCTGGTCGGAGAAGTCGTTGTGTCCCCCGACGTGGGTTTTCTGGAGCGAGCTCGATCCTATGCTGAGCTGCTGTCTGCTGATCTGGCAGCTTTATCCAAGGAGCGGGATTACTCACAGCCGAATACGGTTGCCAACTCCACCCTCATAGGCGACGTCAACAATCGAAACGTACTGCTGGTCGATGACATTATTGATACAGGCGGCTCGGTAGTCGCTGCAGTAACGGAACTCAAACAACGCGGTGCCAATAATATTGTGGTCGCCTGCGCCCATCCCGTTTTTTCGGGCCCAGCCTGGAACAGATTAACCGAGCTACGGCAACGGGCGGAAGCTGAAGGCTGGGAATTCCAGGTTGCTGGTACCAGCACCATAGATCATCCCCAGGCTCCTGCCTGGTACTGGCAGTTTCCTATCGAGCAGCTGGTTGCTAATGTGCTTGAAAAGATCAATTCCAGAGGCAGCGTTACAGGCGTACAGAACCATCAACATTGAGGTCCACCTTGACATGAC
Organism: Gammaproteobacteria bacterium; assembly: GCA_018666555.1. Taxonomy (GTDB): domain Bacteria; phylum Pseudomonadota; class Gammaproteobacteria; order Pseudomonadales; family Azotimanducaceae; genus UBA9926. Next base: position 34,832 of record JABIZD010000189.1, on the reverse strand, counting down.
GCCGTGACACGATATCCTAGCGCCAATTAAACATAATTCAGCAGACTAAGCTGGCCTTTAAGTGGCGATCAGACAGCACCGTTAGTGTGATAATAATGTCAGAGTCAGCTGCAATCTGAGCGAATTTTGTCTTGAATTTTCGGGTTCTCCCCATGAGCAATCAAAGCAAAACCAATCCCGACAACGATAATTTTTCCTTCGTTGAGGCGGAACACAACGTTCTCAATTTCTGGCAGGAAAACCAGATATTTGAAAAAAGCCTTGATCAGACAGCTGACCAGGAGCCTTACATATTTTATGATGGCCCACCTTTTGCCACCGGTTTGCCTCACCACGGACATCTCGTGGGTTCTATCCTAAAAGATGTTGTACCCAGGTATTTCACAATGCAGGGCCGGTACGTGCAACGTCGCTTCGGGTGGGATTGTCATGGCGTACCGATCGAGCACGAAATCGATAAAACATTAGGAATGTCTTCTGCCGAAGCCGTCCAGACAATTGGCATCAAAGCTTATAACGGAGAATGCAGAAAAATTGTCCAGCGCTACACCAGCGAGTGGCGTAAAACTATTACCAGGCTGGGACGATGGGTCGACTTCGATAACGATTACAAGACCATGGAACCCTGGTATATGGAATCTGTCTGGTGGGTGTTTAACCAACTATGGGAAAAAGGCCTGATATACCGAGGTGAAAAAATCGTCCCTTTTTCTACTGCACTGGGAACGGTTCTATCTAACTTTGAAGCCGGCTCAAATTATCAGGATACTCAGGACCCATCCGTTACGGTTCTATTTAAGCTCCAGGATGAAGACACCTATATTGCAGCCTGGACCACCACACCCTGGACGCTTCCATCAAATCTTGCCTTATGTGTAGGCGATCATATTGAATACACTAAAATCCTCGATGAAGAATCACAAAAGCACATTATTATCGCCACACAGCGTCTTGAGACACTCAGTGCCAGCAAACCCTTCAGCGTGGTATCAAGCTTCCCTGGTAAGGACCTGGTAGGCATGCGATATGAGAGCCTGTTCCCCTACTTTGAATCCAAGAGAGACCAGGGTGCTTTCCAGATTGTCTCCGATGAGTATGTATCAACTGAAAGCGGTACGGGCATTGTTCACCAAGCCCCTGCTTTCGGAGAAGACGATTTTAGGATTCTCAATGCGGCCGGCATCTCGGCCATGGCTTGCCCAATTGATATGCAAGGACGCTTTACAGACGAGGTGCCTGATTTCCAGGGCCTGCATGTCAAAGAAGCCGATAAACAAATCATCCGTCATTTGAAGCAAACCGGCCGCCTGTACATGCAGGATGTTATTGTCCACAGCTACCCTTTCTGTCCTCGATCAGACACGCCTTTAATTTATCGGGCAATCGATTCATGGTATGTCCACGTTGAAAAAATGCGCGACCAGCTCATTGAAGTTAACCAAAAAATTAACTGGGTACCCGAACATATCAAAAATGGCAGGATGGGTAACTGGCTGGCTGGATCAAGGGACTGGGCTGTATCCAGAAATCGATATTGGGGCACCCCCTTACCTATTTGGGCAAATGATGAGACTAACGAATACAAATGTATTGGCTCAATTGCTGAACTCGAGCAACTCACCGGTGCAAAGGTAACTGACCTGCATCGCGAGAATATCGACCACCTGACCTTTACAGTCGACGGCGAGCCAGGCACTTATCGTCGCATCGAGGAGGTCTTGGATTGTTGGTTTGAATCCGGGTCAATGCCCTATGCCCACTTACACTATCCGTTCGAGAATCAGGCGCATTTTGACAAAGGCTTCCCTGCCGAATTTATAGCCGAGGGCCTGGACCAAACCCGTGGCTGGTTTTATACCCTGATTGTTCTGGGCAATGCCTTGTTTGGCACTAATGCTTTCAACAACGTCATTGTCAACGGCATCGTCGAGGCCGAAGACGGCAAAAAAATGTCCAAGCGTTTACGGAATTACACTCCACCAGATGATCTTATGGAACAATATGGCGCGGATGCCTTACGTTTATATCTCATTAATTCCGGTCTGGTTAAGGCAGAAGAACAGCGCTTCTCTGATGCTGGCGTCAAAGATATGACCAGAAGAGCCTTACTCCCCTGGCTCAATGCTTATCGATTTTTGAAGACCTATGCAAGTATCGATGCCTGGACTCCGCCGGCAGAGTCAAAGCAAAGTCTTAACATCATGGACCAATGGATATTATCGCGTCTACAAAGTCTCAAAGCCAGGATATCCGAAGAAATGGACCAGTATCATCTTTATGATGTTGTCCCGGCATTGTTCGACTTTATAGAAGATCTGACTAATTGGTATATCAGGCTGAATAGAAGTCGATTCTGGGATACCCACTTAAGCGAAGACAAACAGAACGCTTTTCAAACCTTGCACACGACCCTCTATGAATTCAGCATCTGCATGGCACCTTTTGCACCCTTCTTAGCAGAAACTATTTTTGCAGGTTTACCTAAACAGCCGGGTACGCCGGAATCGGTTCACTTGTGCCGTTATCCAAAAGCAGATCCAACTTTAATAGAACCTCTGCTAGAACAGGCCGTGGAACGAATGCAGCATATAATCCTGCTAGGCAGACAAAAGCGCAACCAGGAAAAAGTCAAAACCAAGTACCCTCTTAGAAAACTGACCGTTGTCCACAAAGAGCGCCTGCTGTTAGATGAAATCTCCCGTCTGGAGTCCTACCTACTGGCCGAATTAAACGTCAAGGAAATTGGCTATCATGATGCCGAGGAAGATTATATTACGCTTTTTGCCAGACCCAATTCCCCTGTACTGGGGAAACGACTGGGTAAAGACTTTAAGCATTTTAAAACACTCATTGACCAATTGGACAGCGATACTATATTAGCCTTACAGCAACAAGGCTCGATCACACTTGATGAAACTCGCTTTGTAGCCGAGGACATTCTCGTCTACAGGGAAGCAAAACCAGGCACCAATGCAATATCTGACCGATACATCTCCATTGATCTCGACTGCCACCTGGATGAGAACTTGATCCAGGAGGGGTTAGCACGAGAGGTAGTCAGCAGAATACAAAAATCCCGCAAGGATGTCGGCCTCAATGTTGTTGATCGCATCGATCTAAGTATTCATACCGATTCCGTTATTCAACAGGCTGTTGTTGCCCATCTGGATTATATCAAGGCTGAAACACTGTGCGGACAACTGGCATTTGTTGAGGATGCTGCTATCCAGCCACAGCTAACCTACCCAATTGATGAACATAGTTTCGGACTAACCATCTCTAAAAGACACTAGGCGCTTGGTTAGCTTAGCCACCGACAGATAATCAGCTAGCTGGCCTATACCCTTACATTCCTCACTAATTCAGATTAGTCTTTGCCCATGAATGAATTTCTCGATCAACCGTTGCAGGTAATCGCAGCTGCTTTGAAAAACGGCGAAACCACTTCTGTAGCGCTGGTAACCGACTGTCTGGAACGCATTGACCGGGTTAACCCTGACCTAAACGCGGTGGTGTCCATGGCTAAAGATTTAGCTCTTAAACACGCTGCTAAGGCCGACGCTGATTCTGCTTCGGGTCAGGCAACGGGTCCGCTGCATGGAATTCCCATGACTATCAAAGACAGCCTGGATACCTTTGATATGATAACCACCTGGGGCACCCAGGGCAGGCAGCAATTCCGGCCAGGCAAGGACGCAGCCTGTGTAGCCAGGCTGCGGCGAGCCGGAGCCATATTAGTCGGCAAAACTAACACCCCGGAATTTACCTTGTCCTTCCAGACTGACAACCTTTTATTTGGCAGGACTAATAATCCATTTGATTTGAATCGCAGCTCCGGAGGAAGTTCAGGCGGGGCAGCTGCCCTGATTGCCAGTGGTGCAATACCCTTTGATATTGGCACTGACACCGGTGGAAGCATCAGATTACCTGCACACTTCTGTGGTATCTCCGGCATAAAACCTACCACTGGCCGCGTTCCCTGTACCGGTAATGCATTGCCTGCCTTTGGCCTCATTGCACCATTGACCCAACCTGGACCACTGGCACGATACGTAGATGATCTAACACTATTACTATCGATCATAGCAGGCCCCGATTTCATCGATCCACACTGCATTGATGCCCCATGGTACGACCCAAAACAGGTCAACCTGGAACAATTACGAATAGGCTATCACTCAGATAACGGCCTAAGTAGCCCCGAACCTGCCATCATTGCCAGTATCAATGAAGTAGTGGAATTGCTTGAAGGCACTGGTTTTAATGTCACTCCAGGAACACCTAATGGCGTAGAAATGGCCAGCCTTATCATGACCAGACTCATGGCAGCTGATGATCAGGACCTGTTGATTACCTTACTGGAAGAATCAAGGACCAGCGAGCCATCCAGTAAGATCCAGAATAATCTCGACAGAGGTAAGATTGGCATGACAGCAGTGGAAGTCGCCCAGACCATTAATGTCTGGCACAGCTACCAGAGTTCAATGTTAAGCTATTTTAACGACCACGATCTTTTAATCTGCCCAGTCAATGCCCACACGGCAATACTCCATGAGCAGCAAGAAAATATGCTGGATTACTCCTACACCATGGCCTATAACCTGACCGGATGGCCCAGCGTAGTCATAAGAGCAGGCACCGATGAAACAGGATTACCCATAGGTATCCAGATCCTGGCGGCACCTTTCAGAGAAGATCGCTGCCTGGCTATGGCCAGTTTCCTTGAAGATAAACTCGGCTCTTTCAGTCTACCTGATATTTACAGCGGAGCTCATTCAGAAATTTAGAACAGCTTTAAACTGAGCCGGTCGGTAATTACTTCCGCGCTAGCCATGGAAAGCTCATTCCTAGGCATTGGCTACCCAAAGAACCTATGCAAGACTGTGCTTCAGCCTGAAAAGGCAACCTGTTATCGCAGAAATAGTGGCAGAAAGGCATCGGTAAGCGTATCCTAGCCCACCTTCAGCCGAGTAAAATGGGTGCAGATCAAAGGACCAGAACACAATGAAATTTATATTATCTGTAGTTACAACGGGGTTATTTATAGCCAGCAGTTTAAATGCCTCTGCAGCCAATGTAGACCTGGCTGATGTATTTGATCTGGCAGTCACAAATGACCCCCAGGTCGGTGCAGCTGAAGCAGTTTTTCTTTCCCGTAGCGAAGTCGTTAACCAGGCACGAGCAGGCATACTCCCTAACATCAGTATATCGAGCAACTATTCAGACACAACCAGAACCTACCCGAACTCTAATAACCCTGATTATCCCTACGATACCACCAGCTGGCAGGCTGCCCTGAGCCAACCTCTGTTCCGATTAGATCGCTGGTATCGGTTCAAGCAATCAAAAAACATCAAAGCTCAAGCGCAGGTCCTGTTCACAGCTGAGCAGCAAGCGTTGATCGTCCGCGTAGCTGCGTCCTACCTGAGTATTCTCCAGGCACAGGATGGCTTAGATTCCGCCAGGGCAGAAAGAGATGCCGTCAAACGACAACTTGAACAAGTTCAACAACGTTTTGATGTTGGCCTCGTTGCCATTACCGATGTACTGGAATCAACGGCTGCTTTTGACAGCTCTACCGTCAACGTTATCGAATCAGAAGGAGCCCAAGCCTCTAGCTTTGAACCTCTGGTGCGATTAACAGGACGAAAATTCGACAGCATCTCTGCACTGGCTGATAACTTCCCAGTCAAATATCCGGACCCCATGGACGAGGAACAATGGGTTAGAGCAGCCTTAAATCAAAATACCTCCGTTTTAGCATCGCAGGCTTCGGTTCGAATTGCGGAGAAGCAAGTTCAGATTTCGAAAAGCAGTTATCTACCCACTTTAGATGCTCAGCTTGTCGTGCAGGGACAGGAGACCGGCAATAACTTTTCTGCCGGCTCGGAAACAGAACAACAGACTGTTGCTTTATCGCTGAATATCCCAGTTTTCACCGGCGGTGCGACTCGTTCCGCAGTCAAACAATCACGCTTTGACCTTCAGGAAGCAAATAGCAACCTTGACCTGACGGAACGCCAGATTGCAGAAAATACCCGAGAACTTTTTACGGCTATCACAACTGATGTAGCTAGAGTCCGCGCACGTATGAGAGGAATAGAGTCCAGCCGAAGTGCATTAGACGCTGTACAAACGGGCTACGAAGTTGGGACACGAAATATAGTTGATGTGCTCCTCGCACAGCAGCGACTATTCCTTTCTGAATTCCAGTTTGCAAGCGCAAAATACCTTTACATCAACGACACCTTTAGGCTCAAACAGCTGGTTGGAACCCTCAGTCCCGAAGATATTTATGAACTCAATGAATTTATTGATGTCAATCAACAGGTGCAGCAGGTTTTACCGACAACCCGTTGAGGATCAAAAAAATGAAATGGTCATGGCCTACGTCCTTTATCGCTGGCGCTATTACAGTCATCCTGTTCGCGAGCATTACGCAAGATAAGGCAGTCGCGGTAACCGACTTTCTCACCAGTGACGAACAAAACAACATCGCCGTCTTCCAGGCAGCTAGCCCTTCCGTTGTCTTTGTCACCAATACCCAACTCAGGCGCCAACGCTTCTCACTGAATGTGATGGAGATTCCGCGAGGATCCGGGACCGGTTTTATCTGGGATCAAACCGGATTAATTGTCACTAATTTTCACGTCGTTTATGGCGCGAATAAGATCACCATTACGCTACAGTCTGGAAAGAGTCATGAGGCAAAAGTAATCGGCCTTTCCGCTGAAAAAGACATCGCCTTGTTGAAGATCGATGTGCCTGATGAAGCGCTGCAAGGCCTCCCTCTCGGAGACTCAAATGCACTTGCCGTAGGCAGGAAAGTCATGGCTATAGGCAATCCCTTTGCGCTGGACACCTCATTGACCGTCGGTGTCGTCAGCGCACTAAACAGGGAAATTAAGTCTCTCAGCAATAGAACCATTAAAAATGTTATTCAAACGGATGCCGCGATTAACCCTGGAAACTCAGGAGGTCCTCTGCTTAACTCTAAGGGCGAGTTGATCGGCGTTAATACTTCTATTGTCAGCCCATCTGGTGCCAGCGCAGGAATCGGCTTCGCCATCCCGGTGTCCACCCTGAAAGAACTCATTCCTCAGTTATTAAAGTATGGCAGGCTTTACAGGCCGGTACTTGGCATAGAGACGATGTCCGATTCGTGGAGCCGGCGCCTGAACATTAAGGGAGTTGTGGTATTTTCGGTTAAGCAAGGTTATCCAGCCGAGCAGGCCGGGATGGTAGGGGTACGCGAAGACCGCCGTGGTAAAATACACCTGGGCGATGTCATTATCGCCATTGACGGTGAACCTGTAACAAATGAAGATGGTATGCTGTCTCTCCTGGAGCAGCACCAGCCGGGCGATAAAGTGAAGATCACCAGCCTCCGTGATGAAGCAATATTGAATTACGATATCGTCTTAGCGCAACCAGAAACCTAGCAGACACGGACTGATATCATGTTTTTATCTCTCCTCGATGAAGACCAAAGGGAACTACTTTACCATTTAGCCTATAGCGTGGTCGTATCCGATGGTGAGTTTTCTGCTGGAGAAGAACTGTTAATGGCTGATATGCGCAGGGAAATGGTCCTGCCAGAAGATTTTGAGCCACATTATCTCGAGGTGAAAAACCTTGAATTAAAATTCCCAACCCAACGGTCAAGAATCGTGGTCGCCATCGCATTGACTCATCTTGGCTATGCAGATGGCGCATTCGAGATAGAAGAAAAAAGCTACCTGCATGAACTTTGCAAGGTATTTGATATCGACGATGAACTCTTCACCAGAATAAACAACTGGGTTCGCAGACTGGTTGCTTTACATGAGGAAGCAACGAACTTTTTATGAGACTGCGCTCATGGTTAATCCTGGTTCATGCAGCTGTATTGATGGCAACTCCACTGTCTTGGGCCACCTCAGACACTGACTTGCCAGTGAACAAGCTGGGACATTTGACCGCCCATATACCTGAGGGTTGGATCACTCGTCACCGATTCCAAAGCGAAGGCTTTGATTTACTCGAGCTTCTACCCGCGGAGCAGAATCACCTGAACTGGCAAAGTAAATTAATTTTTGAACGAACCAGAGCAGCCATCAGTTTTACGCCAGCACAGGTTCTGGAACAAGTGGATCAAGGCGTGGAGGATAACTGCTACTCCTTTTCCCGGACAATGATATTCTCTGGCCAGGAAAACGGCGTCGATTCAGCGGTTACGCTGATCACCTGCAGAAAAACAAAAACTGACCATCAAGGCCTGATTCAATTAAGCAAAGCCATCTGGGCCAGCCCAGATTGGTTTTTCATTAAAATAAAACTGAAGCTACCCTCTTACGCCCAGGACGATGAACTAAAACACGGGGATCTCATTAAATATTGGACCACTTTCCTTAAGAAAAACACGATTTGCCAACCGGGTGAAGCATTTTCTGAATGTAGAAACTGACAGGACTGGCATTCATTACAAGAGAATCTCAAACCGATTCCCTAGCCTTGGCTATATCCTGCTGTGCATGAGCGCCCCCCTATCAATACTACAAAAGGTCAGCGATGAACTACTGAACAGGCCCTGCATTCTCTGCGGACAACCCTGCCTGGGACCAACTGATATCTGCGCACCCTGCCAGATAGACCTACCCTGGCATCAATCGGGTTGTCTACGCTGCGGTTTATCGTTACCGAACAACACAACCCATTGCGGTCATTGCCTGACACAAAAGCTCTATTTTGATCACTGCCTGTGCGCCTTCGATTACCAGTTCCCCGTCGATAAACTGATTTTATCATTCAAGAATAACGAGAAATTAATCTACGGTAAGGTTCTCGCCCACTTGTTCGCCGATCGCCTGAAGGGTCACCCATCACTGCCGGATAGGCTCATACCAGTACCTATTCATTGGATCACAAGGCGATTAAGAGGTTTTAATCAGTCAGATCTGATTAGCACTGATTTAGGCCGGCGACTGGCAATTCCGGTGATTAACCGCGCCTGCAAAAGAACTCGTCAGACCCAACAACAAAAATCCCTTAACTTAGTTGATCGCCGAAAAAATGTGGGTAATGCCTTTGAGGCGAATATCCGACTCGATCATTTGCACATTGGTGTCGTTGACGATGTTGTCACTTCAATGGCAACCACAAATTCGTTGAGCCGTGCACTGAAAAAAGCCGGTGCTGAAAAAATTACCATTTTGTGCCTAGCACGCGCACCGTTACCGTGATTCCCCGTCCAAGGCTATGCTAAAGTGGGGCTGCAGGAAAAAGGATTGATTTATGAACTGGCAGGATATCAACTTACAAGACCACTTCGAACCAGGCATCGCAGCACCTGAAAATTACCAATCCGCGTTTTATATTGTTATATCTGATGACGAGGTCCTTTCACATGACAATCTACCGACCTGGCAACCTCTAGACCAGGATGAGTGGCGCTGGAGTGGCCTTCAGGCAAATGCCCAGCACTATCTGGGAATGATTCAGGACGCACCTTTATTCACGGTTGAAATTGACAAAAATGCCGACGAACCTGAGGGTTACTTTTTCGATACGCTGTGGTCTTTCCTTGGCAAGGCAGACATGAACGTCTTTTATCTGCTTGGTCGAGCAAAACAAATTGTCGATTGGTACAACCACCATCAGCATTGTGGTCAATGTGGACGTGCTACCGAGTCGGGACAAAACGACCGGTCTACCAAATGCAGTCACTGTGGACTTATGTTTTATCCAAGGCTATCACCTTCCATCATCGTCTGTATTAACAAGGGTAACGATATACTATTGGCTCAAAATGCCCAGGCCAGGGCAAAGTTTTATAGCACCCTCGCTGGATTTGTCGAGCCAGGTGAGTCTATCGAAGAAACTGTGCATCGTGAAGTTTTCGAAGAAGTCGGACTAAAAGTAAAGAATCTTCGCTATTTTGGCAGCCAGTCATGGCCATTCCCAAATTCACTCATGCTAGGGTTTCATGCTGAGTACGACAGTGGTGAAATCGATATTCAGGAAGAAGAACTCAGTGATGCACAATGGTTCCATTATAATAATCTACCGAACAAACCCGCGTCGATTTCAATTTCCGGCTGGCTTATCAACGATTTTATCCGACGCGCAGAACTAGGGCAGATATAGCCTTTGCGGCATTCCAGTCTACTCATCGTAATATTACTAAGCTGCAATCCAAGCATTGCTGACGGCAAAACACGTATTGCCGTGGCCGCGAACTTTCAATCCACACTAGAAGCCTTGATCCAGCAAATTCCAGCAACATTGCCCGAACAATATCAAATCAGTGCTGGTTCTTCCGGGCTAATCTATGCGCAGATCATCAATGGTGCCCCCTTTGACCTGTTTCTTTCTGCCGACACTGAACGACCGCTCGCTTTACTCGACCACAACATCGGTGTGCCTGAGAGCCTCTGGGTCTATGCCCGAGGTCGTCTGGCGCTGTGGGCACCAAAAAGGACAAAGCCGTGGGACGACCTATTTAACCAGTTCCGCGGAAAGCTGGCGCAGGCTAATCCTAATTTCGCACCGTATGGACGAGCGGCAACCCAGGTACTTAAGACAGGCTTATTTTCCCATCAACCGCAACCCGTACTCGGTAACAATGTAGCCCAAACCTTCAATTTTATCCTCACCGGAAACTCCTCGCTTGGATTTGTCTCGCTCGCTCAATTGCTCGATGCTGGCATCAGCACCGAAAAGTACTGGATCCCTGAACCCAAGCTTTACGATGAGATACAGCAGAGTCTTATTGTGATCAAGGATACCTCTGGTAGCCAGCGCCTGATAGCCTTCATGAATTCCAGAGCAGGCCGTGAAATTATCCACGAACACGGCTACGCAACAGGGCAGCTTGGCTCACATGACAGCAACTGATATCAATGCAGTCCTGGTTACTTTACAACTAGCAGGCGCAACCACCCTGATCCTGATGATAATCGGTACCCCCATTGCCTGGTGGGTGGCGAGAAGCCAATCATGGCTTTCGGTACTCGTGTCACCGCTGATCTCACTACCACTGGTTCTACCACCGACGGTAATCGGTTTCTATTTACTGATTTTATTCTCACCGGACCAGCCACTCGGATCTTTCTGGTTACAAGTGACAGGGGACACACTGGCATTCTCGTTCACAGGCCTATTGATTGGATCAATCATTTATTCACTGCCTTTTTATATCCAGCCCCTCCAGGTTGAGTTCAGCAATATAGACCAAAACCTCATTGAAGCTGCCACCACTTTAGGAGCCGGTCCATCAGACCGCTTCTTCAACCTGGTTGTGCCTTTATCCACTCGAGGTTTTTTGATCGCTACCACCCTGACTTTCGCTCATACCGTCGGAGAATTCGGTATCGTTCTTATGATCGGCGGAAATATTCCTGGCGAGACCAGGGTCCTTTCCATTGCCCTGTATGATCATGTAGAAACACTCCAATACGCGAGCGCTCACTTCTTGGCCGGGGGTTTAATGCTGTTTTCCTTCTGTACCTTGATTCTAATTCACATCATTAATAAAGGCTCTTTAACCATGGTTTCTGCCGGAGCCAGAAAAAATTGAACATCCAGGCACAAATTGAATTTACCCGCCCAAGTGGATTCAGTCTGAATACGCAACTAAAAATTGGCCACCCAGGTGTAACCGCTATATATGGGCAATCCGGGGCCGGGAAATCAACCCTGCTACGCATTCTCGCAGGCCTGGAGCACGGTAATCATACCGACAAAATTAATATCACAGTCGACGAACATATCTGGCAGAACCAAGATCAGTTCCTGCTTCCGGAAAAAAGGGCCATTGGTGTGGTTTTCCAAGACCAACACCTTTTTCCCCACTTAAGCGTTCAAGATAATCTGCTATTCGCCCTAAAACGACAACATAGCCCAAGCTCGATCTCCCTTGAAAATATCATTGCCTGGTTCGAACTTGGGCCTCTTCTCAACCAGAAAGTTTCACTGCTCTCAGGTGGAGAGTCCCAGCGCGCAGCTATCGCACGAGTTATAATCAATGCTCCTAAGATTATTCTTATGGACGAGCCTCTTGCTTCCCTGGACTATCCTGCAAAACAGAGAATTCTGAACTGCCTGAAAATCTTAAAAGAGGAGTTTCAGATACCCATTCTTTATGTAAGCCACCAATGGGATGAAATAACCCAGATTGCTGATGAGGTTCAATACATCGACTCAGGACGCATTACCCACAAGGGTGATATAGCTACCATGAGCACCTCCTTCGAACTTGGCCTGTATAATGGGGACAGTGCTGCCGCCGTCATCTACTGCAAAGTGATCAGGCAGGACAGCGAATATGGCCTAACCCAATTGAAATTTGAGCAAAATGACCTATTCGTTAATCAACTCGAGCGATCACCTGGAGAAACGGTTCGACTCATCATTTCAGCCCGAGACACCAGCCTGGTTTCTGAACGTCCCGAAGCATCCAGTATTCTTAACATTTTAGAGGCGACGGTAGATGATTTCCTCACTGAGGATAGGACAACCCTGGTCCGTTTACATTGTGGTCAGCAAAACCTGCTGGCCAGGATCACGCGAAAATCTGCCGATGCAATGCAGATCAGAAAAGGTCAACAACTTTTTGCGCAGATCAAAGCCACTGCGCTGACGAGGTAGCCCAATGAAAAGTGAACTATTCGCACGTCTGTCTCCCGACCTCATTATGGACGCGATAGAAAGCCTTGGTTATCAGTGTGACGCCCGGATTCTGGAATTAAACAGTTACGAAAACAGGGTATTTCAAATTGGCCTGGAAGATGCTGAGCCTATCATCGCTAAATTCTACCGGGCCAATCGCTGGACCGATCACATGATCAGGGAAGAGCATGAATTCACCCTGCAACTTGCCGAGAGCGATGTTTCAGTCGTGCCACCACTGCAAATTTCTAAGCAGACTTTATTTTCGTTTGACGAATTCAGGTTTTCCTTGTATCAGCGCCGAGGTGGTCGCGCTCCCGCCATCGACGACCTAGACTGCCTGACGATATTGGGAAGACACATCGCTCTAATCCATAATATTGGTGCCAGCGCTGTCTTTAAGCATCGACCTACTCTATCAATTGATGAATTCGGACAATCAGCCAGGACATTCCTTCTTGACAATCACTTTATTCCAGACGGACTCATCCCTGCATATTCAACAGTTTCTGAAATGTTACTCACTGATATAACAAAAATTTATTCCGACTCATCCTTTGTCAGCTTGCGCCTACACGGTGACTGTCATATGGGCAATGTACTCTGGCGGGACGAATTACCTCATTTTGTCGATTTTGATGATGCCAGAACAGGCCCGGCCATCCAGGATCTATGGATGATGCTATCCGGTAGCCAGGCTGTCCAGGAACAACAGTTGGAGTACATCTTGAAGGGATACAGAGAATTCAGAGATTTCAACCCGGTTGAACTGCGACTAATTGAGGGCTTACGAGCTCTGCGACTAATGCATCACGCAGCCTGGATAGCCAGAAGATGGCAAGAACCAGCATTCAAACGCGCCTTCCCGTTCTTTGAAAACGAAAAATTCTGGTCAACTCACATCCTTGAACTGAGAGAACAGTGCGCCGCAATCCACGAGCAGCCGCTGCGGCTAATCTACTGATATTTCTGACTTGAAACGACGGGGTTTGCATAAATTCTTAGCCATGCCTGCTGCCAGGGTTGCGGGCAAACAGCCTGCCTTGCCTCAAACAAAGACCGCTGATCTTCGTCAATAATTGCCGCTTCACTAGCATGGCTCGAAGATATCTGACCGAATAACTGCTCATAAGCCCAGAGGTTAATGGGCCTTATCGTGGCATTACTAAGCACCTGTCGATCAACCTCTTCGACAACCTGTTCAAGGGTCTGGTAATCATTCCGCAAAGGCTGTCCCAATCGCAGCATAACTCGACCTTTCGCCCCGCTGAGGCCCCGTACCAAACTCATCAGATCCTCTCCAGGTTGCTTAGTATAGGATCCGGAATCCTCTATTTTCGTTAACTCTCGCGCTTTGAGTTGATCGCAGGGATCAAATTCATAGGAAAGACTCATGGGTACAATGTTAAGAGAAATCAATGAGTCCAGCAGCGACCCTTTACGATCGCTCAACTGAAGCATTTTCAGTACGGAAATGTCAGTTTGATCAATACCATCCTTCGCCCGACCTTCGCTCTGAGCCAACCAGACTGACTGTCCCGCCCGGATCGACTCTCTTATATAAGTCGACGCTTCGACAAGGTCTGCATACTGCTGGCGCAGACTTTCACTATTTCGACTGATAAAAAAACTCTTGTTTAAACGCATGATATCGGTAACAAAAGGGATCTGATTCAGATTATCACCGACTGCAATGCGCACAGTTGGTAGACCCTTGAGGTAAAGCGCGAAGTTCAGCAACATCGAGTCACAAGCAATATCCCTGTGATTACTGAGAAAAAGATAGCCTCTACCCGGCTCAAGCTGATCTAATCCTTCAACTTTGAAATCCTCGGTACTATGGCCAACCAGTTCGGCTGCAAAGGTCGCCATGATATGCTGAAACTCTGCAATCGACCGGATACTCCGGAATCGATACTTCAAATAAAAACTGACCAAGCACCGGCAACCGACGGCTGAGATCCTATACAGCCACTTGAATCGCCACTTTGATAACATGGTCAAGAATTCGAAATCCCCCGATAACCTTCTGAGGACCATCTCCACGTCAGCATCGTTATAGGGTTTCAGTAAATTTTCTGCCTGGATCATAGCACTGGGTTTAGACTCCTACGGTAACCGCATTATAAGTCTTATGAGACAAAAATCCTGATACTTTTCTCCCAAAGGACCTATTTCTATTAGCCAGTCCTGCCAGAGAAACTAAAACCAGTCGCATATCCAGAGACCAGCGAATGTTAAACAGCTGTAGCACAAGCCTGCCGTTGAATAGTGAAACATCTTCTCTCGGCATCAGTTCTGCAAGCAATCAAGGTCCTTTAGGGTAAAAATCAGGATGAACCAATAACGACAACCCGATCAAGATCAACAACACGAAGACAAGTATACGGATTGATCGATCAGGTATAGAGGGTAAAAATCTCTCGACTATCAAGGTGGTAATGATAACGACGGGTAGCGACAGCACAGCCGTTCCCAGTACTGCCAAGGTCAAATGACCTGCAACGCCTGAGATCACGGTCCTGACGCCAGTGGAAACGAAAAAAATGGCCAGTAAAGTTGCTCGGATCGATATTATGGTCAGCGGTTGTCGATACATATAATAGGCAATCGGTGCACCCGCTGCACTGTACAAGCCACCAAATATACCTCCTAATAAACCAACTAATAATGAAACCCAACTCTTTGACTGAACCGCTGAAACCATGGGTCTGGCCATCATCATAGAACCCGCAACAATGACCATGGCACCGAGGATATACCGCAGGATAATATCGCTGTCCTGGCTGAGAAATTCGAGTAACAGGTAACCTGCTAGCAGACTTGGAAGCAGCCCGATCAACAAGGGCCTTAATATCTCAAGTTGTACCTGCCGATAACTACGCCGTAATGCCAGCACCGTGTGGCTCATGGAAATAAGCGCGATCACCGCAGCAGAATAGCGAATCTCGACAAGATCGACGGCCGTGGTCATAGCTACGAGCACCAGACCGAGTGCAAAACCTGTAATCGTCTGAATTGCCGCGGCTATCGCGACAATCAGGAGAAAAATGACCAAGGTATCCAATTCCACTTTAATTTTCCGTTAAACTACCTGAGTAAATTGATTTCATATCAGGACAACATGGATTTAGGACTAATGGGAAAGCGCGTTCTGGTCACCGGTAGCCACCGCGGCACAGGCCAGATAATCGCAAAACAATTTTCCGCTGAAGGGGCCGAGGTTATTCTACACGGATTAAGCGAAGATCAAATAGCGCAAGCCCGTTTTGAGTTCGATTCTACAGCAGCAGTCTGGGGAGATATAAGCACCCCCGATGGATGCGAGCAAGTAATTAGCCAACTAAATGCCCTCGGCCCTGAACTTGATATCCTGGTAAACAATTATGGGACTGCCACGCCAGGAGAATGGGGCCGATTGGAGAGTAGCCAATGGATTGACATCTATCAGCATAATGTTTTATCTGCCAGCAGGCTCATCGATGCACTACTACCCCAGATTAAAGCCTCAGAGCAGGGGCGTATCATCAACCTCGGCACCATCGGTTCAACCCGGCCAAATGCCAAGATGCCGCACTACTATGCCGCCAAAGGTGCTCTGGCAAATTTAACGGTCAGTCTGGCAAAAGCACTTGCAGGGCACAACACCACGGTTAACCTGGTTTCCCCCGGCCTCATTCGTACTCCAGAAGTCGAAGCCCAATACCTTCGAATAGCGGCGAAAAAAGGTTGGGGGAAGACCTTTCAGGAAGCCGAGCAGCAGATTACAGCAGAGTATTTCGCCAACCCGTTAGCGCGGATCGCCACTCGAGAAGAAGTAGCCGATGTCGTCGTTTTCCTTGCCTCAGCACGAGCCAGCTTCGTTAACGGCCAGAACATTCGCGTCGATGGCGGCGCTGTGGATATCGTCTGATGTTATGGATAAAAATGTTACATGTACTCTTTGTCATTGCCTGGCTTGCCGGCGTGTTCTACCTACCAAGAATCTGCGTGCACTACGTGGAAGGTCGCAATCAGGGTGAGGATGTAAGACGCCTGATCATTATGGCGGGTAAATTATTGAATTTCTCTACAGTGATGGCATCGTTAGCTATCCTCGCCGGCTCGATACTGTGGCTGCATTACAACATTACAGGCTTGTGGCTGCATGCCAAACTCTTATTTGTGATGCTATTGATCGCCTATCACTTTCAATCGTATCGTTACCTGCAACAAATGCGCAGCAATCAAATTATCAAAACTTCACTATTCTTCCGGGTTTATAACGAATTAGCCTTGCTTCTGGTGATTCCTATTCTCATTCTTGTGATTATCAAACCATTTTATTGATTCGGGCAGCGACAGCTATCGGGTTAAGCTGCGTACAAGTGGTAACATTTCGACCTATCAGGAGGTTTCATGACCAAGAAAAGCCTGCTTAATTCAATCGCAACGCTAATGGTTGCAACCTGGTGCGCCTATTTATCGGCCGATCCAAGAGCCCGAATATTGGATCGCCTGGATCAGAATGATGATGGCATGATAGAACTAAGCGAGTTCAAAGCACCCGATGGTCGGAGTCGGAACAACGCCAACAAACTGCTAAAGAGAGCCGACACTGATAGCGACGGTAGTATAAGTCGAGATGAACTGGACGCTATGCAAGCGGAAATCACAGAAAAAGCCAGAGCCAGCTTGGCGCGTCGAACCAGGGACCTGGAAATTATGTTCACTGAGGCAGATACAAATGCAGATGGTCTCGTCTCGCCCGAAGAACTTCGAATCGTTGCTTTTCAGAAAATGGATAAAAACTCAGATGGCTACCTCTCGATAGACGAATTAAGGAAACCCGACCGTCCGATTATGGATAGACGACTGCAGCGAGGCGATCGCCCATACCAACAACATCGACCCCGATCTGATTCCAATTAGCCTGCCGTGCTGGATGATGAAGCAGGGTTGATGGCTGCAGTAACTCAAGGAAATGAGAATGCCTTCCAACGCCTGCTCCATTTGCATGTGGATACCATCAACCGGTTTGCCCGACGTATGATAGCTAATTCACACGAAGCTGATGATATTACCCAGGAAGCCATGTTGAGACTTTGGCAACAAGCAGGTAAGTTTGACCCCCAGCGGTCAAAGCTGACTACTTGGTTGCACCGTATTACCCGTAATCTTTGCATCGACCATCTTAGAAGGAACGCGCGCTTTACGCGCCTCGATGATTCCGACAATCCCATAACGGCAATATCAACATCAAATGCGCAGACTCCAAGTCCTGAAACTGAGCTGGAATCACTGGATATCAAAAACCGAGTGCAAAGCGCCTTGTTTGATCTTCCGGAACGGCAACGGAGCGCACTAGTTCTGTCCTATTACCAGCAACTGTCGAATATGGCGGTCGCTGAAATCCTCGACACGAGTCTCTCGGCTACCGAATCTTTACTTGCCAGAGCTCGCAGAAACCTAAAAACAAAACTGGAAGAGACGCATGAACAATAACAGGCTCAAGAGGCTGTTAGCGACCTATGGCAGCCACATAGAGAATTGGCCAGAGTGTGATCAGAACCTTTTCTCGGAGATTAAGGAAGACACTCAGTTAAAAGCAGAGCTGACAGATGCCCAATTCATCGATTTTCAACTAGATACGCTTATCGTCAAAAGCAATCCGAATCTAGAGCAGTTGATCCTTGATAACATTAGACCTCAACCGATAGATCTTTGTTATCAGTGGTTATTTCCTAATAGTTGGAAACTCGTCTGGCAGCCAGCGATGGCAGCCATGCTGATTATTTTACTTGGATTTGGCATCGGCATGGAGGTAAAGGAACCTGATACTACCGTTAATAATTGGGAAGACCAGCTGTATTGGGTAGGTTTCTCTACCGAGGATGACTTCTATGAATAATACCTGGATCAAGTGGGCTCTTATTATCAGCCTGGCAATCAACTTAATCTTAGTCGGCTTTGAAATAGCTCAACGAACTGGCCTGCAGCCACTTCTGTCAAGAACAGGGCCGCCTCCATCATTGCACCCTAGAATGCTGGATGGCCATATCAGCAAGGATACCGGCCGGTCGATCCGGCGCGCCCTTTCAGAGCACCGGCTGGATGCCAAGGAAACCCTGGATGAACTACACCGCACCAGACGGACTTTCTATAGGGCGCTCCTGCAATCACCCCTGCAAGAGCAACAGCTAACAGACGCAAATCGAGCGCTTCTGAAGGCATCAACAGAATATATGACAATCTCGCAAAACAATATGATTGAGATAATCAAAAATATTCCCGCAGAAGAACGCAAACAGGTTCTGAATAGAATTGAGAGAAAGTTTATAACCCCGCAGCACAAGTTCAACAAGCGGCGCAAATTGGAACCCGACCCTGTCGACCGCATGTGTCGATAAGTAGCTGTTATACTCACGGTTTTAGACTAGGGTCCTAATAGCGTGGTCAGCAACGCACTGTCGTCAATCATTGAAAAAGCTTTAATCCAGCGGCACCATCAGCCATTCAGAACACCTGCGGACGAGTGGGTCTCTCCCTGCGAGACAAGCAGAGACCAGGACTGGGTCTACTGGCAACCCGTGGCACAGGATCCGCCGGTTAGTTTCAGAGGACTGGAGAATGCCATCGAGGCACCTATTCATCCTGATATAAGTGCTTTCTACAGTTCTTTCTGGTCAGGGCCGATTGAAACTGCCAGTCAGGAAGGTCATGTCAGCCTAATACAACTCTGGAATGAAGATGACTTTGAACGGTTAGTTGGTAATCTGGTAGGGCACTATCTCGAACAGAGGCGAGCAAATCGGAATTTCACCGTTTTTTTTGCCACCACGGAACCCGATTCCGAACTGTTCCTGAGTATCGATAATTCATCTGGCGTGGTATTCTTGGAGGAACCTGGGCAGCCCCCCTTAAGAGTAATAGACACCGACCTGACAGGCTTTCTCAACCGCTTAGAGGCCATTGACTCAGATCCCGCCATCTACTAAGAGTCACCTGCACCATGAATCAACTGACGCTCGCACCCATAGACTCTGTTTCTGGAGACGTGCGACTTCCCGGCTCGAAGAGCCTATCCAACCGAGCGCTATTATTAGCCGGTCTTGCCAGGGGTAATACGCGCCTGACTAATCTACTCAAAAGCGAAGATACCCAGAAAATGGTAGCGGCACTCAACCAATTCGGCGTTCATTTGGAACTCAATAGTGACTGGACCGAGTGCACGGTCACTGGTAACGCCGGCTTGTTTAAGCCACCCACTGACAACCGGTTTTTCATGGGTAATGCAGGAACGGCTATTCGTCCTCTTACCGCTATACTGGCCCTCATTAACGGAGACTGGGAAATTGACGGTGATGATTATATGCGAAAGCGACCTATTCACCATCTCGTGAATGCCCTTCGCCAGTTGGGAGTACCGGTCACCTATCTCGGTAAAACTGATTGCCCACCGATTAAGGTAGAAGGTGGCTGCCTACAAGGTGGAGAAGTCTCTGTTGCAGGGGATGTATCCAGTCAATTCCTGACTGCTTTACTAATGAGCCTTCCCTTGGCAGCAAAGGACAGTATTATCAGAGTACAAGGTCAACAGGTCTCAAAACCTTACATCAAACTTACCCTGGACTGCATGTCACGCTTTGGTGTGGAAGTTGAGTCGGATGACCAGAACTACCAAGTGAAAGGCCAACAACAATATCAGTCACCCGGAGACTATCTCATCGAAGGGGACGCGAGTTCAGCATCTTACTTTCTTGGTGCCGCAGCGATAGCAGGAAATATCAGAATTCACGGTCTGGGCAGAGATTCCGTTCAAGGAGACCTTGCCTTTGTTGATGTACTTGAAACAATGGGAGCCAAGGTAAAAAAGCTCGACCAGACAATTGAGGTCAGCCAAGGCGCCCTGAAGGCCATCGATGTGGACCTGAATCACATTCCTGATGCGGCAATGACCGTGGCCATGTTGGCCTTATTTGCCAAAGGTACTACCCATATACGCAACGTCTATAACTGGCGAGTCAAAGAGACCGATCGAATGACAGCGATGCAGACCGAACTCAGGAAACTAGGCGCTGAGGTTGAGACCGGTCATGATTTCATCAGTATTACACCACCCGACAAGCTAAACGAAACCACCATTGATACTTATGGCGATCATAGAATGGCGATGTGCTTCTCGCTGGCCACATTAGGCGGCGTACCCGTCACCATCAACGATCCTGACTGCACAGCCAAAACCTTTCCTGATTACTTTGATGTGCTCACCAGCATCAGCCGCTATGCAGCAGGATAGCTCAATCAGATCCGCCTGCATGGGCGACTGATTCGAATCCTGGCTGGCAACAACACGCCTTCTGCAAAACCTGCTTAGCACACAAACAGCCATGTCCGAATCAGCTGATCAGGGCAGCAGGTGACTGACTGCATCCCTTTCTTCGCGTAGCTCTGTTTCTGTTAGCGTCATGCGTGATCGAGAAAATGAGTTAACCTCCAGATCACTAACAATGGTCCAATCACCATCAGCGCAGATACACGGATATGAATAGATTAATCCTTGCTCGATACCATAACTTCCATCCGAATAAACTCCCATACTGACGATATTACCGGCACTTCCTGACGCCCAATCTCGCATATGCTCAGTTGCGGCATTTGCCGCTGAAGCTGCGCTAGACAGGCCCCTGGCCTCTATGATTGCGGCCCCACGTTGCTGAACCGTGGGAATAAAACTTGCTTCGATCCAGGCTTGGTCAACCAGGTCACTAGCATTGCTTCCGGCTACCTGAGCGTTGAATACATCCGGGTATTGTGTCGCAGAATGATTCCCCCATATAGTCAAACCAGCAATATCATTGACATGCTTTCCGGTCTTCTGGGCCAGCTGAGTCTTGGCCCTGTTGTGGTCCAGCCGAGTCATGGCAGTGAACTGCCGGGCATTTAAGTCAGGTGCGTTTCTTTGCGCAATTAAACAATTGGTGTTGGCTGGATTACCTACCACCAGAACCTTCACTGCACGATCAGCATGGTCATTAAGCGCCTTACCCTGGACAGAAAATATCTGAGCATTGGCTTCCAGCAAATCTTTCCTTTCCATACCCGGCCCGCGTGGTCTGGATCCCACCAGAAGCGCGAATTCAATGCCTGAAAATGCCGTATTCGGATCATCCGTGGCTACAATGCCTTCTACCAGCGGAAACGCACAATCCTCTAATTCCATGACAACCCCGCTTAATGCTCCCATAGCAGGTGGAATTTCCAATAACTGCAGGATGATGGGCTGGTCCGGCCCCAGCATCTGACCTGAGGCTATTCTAAAAAGAAGTGAGTAACTGATTTGACCGGCAGCGCCTGTTACGGCGACCCTTACGGGTGATTTCATAAAAACTCCTGTTTGTGACATACAATGGTTGTTATCGATAACCTTTCTGAGCAGGCTATTTTACCGGCGCGAGTATAACACTCTTTTCGCGATCAAGAATCCCGGCACACCGAAATAGGATCAAAAGATCCTGATTTAACAGGCCGGCCTATGCACCAAATCAGAGCACTACCAAGGGCCTTGCCTGCAACACCGTTAGCCGTTGTCCAGGATCACATCAAGAATAGCGGGGATGTTGCTATTACTATCAATAAGATTATCTTTAACAACTTTCATGAAAATAAAAACTATATATATATCAATCATTTATGTTCACACAATAAATCGCCAAAAGCGCTTTGACTTGACTTTACACGTAGAAATGTTAATGTCTCAAACCCGTTTTTGCAGCTCGATACCGGGCAATAAGCGGCACTCCGTGAATGGTAAAAATTGTCTGCACCGGCGTTTATCGGTAGCGCTACTGGCATACTGAAATACACTGGCGTATTGGTAACTCATAAGAGTAGATTTGGTAATGAGACTGGATACAAAAATCGGGTTTCCGGAACCCGTAGGCTTATATGACCCCAATCAGGAAAAGGATTCCTGTGGGGTAGGCTTTGTCGCACATGTTAAAGGCCTGGCGAGCCACCAAATCATGCTAGATGCCTACATGGTCAATAGCAGGATGGATCACCGGGGCGGCTGTGGCTTTGAGGAAAATACTGGCGACGGCGCCGGTATATTGACAGCTATACCTCAAGCTTTCTTCAATGACATTGCTGCCGGACTCGGTTTTTCGCTACCCGACCCTGGTCAGTATGCAGTCGGCAACATTTTTCTTCCCACAGATGGGAATCAGCGCAGCCACTGTAAACACACCATTGAACGCCTGGCTGGTGAGGAAGCTTTAACGGTTCTGGGTTGGCGAACTGTGCCTATCGAACCTGAAATAGCCGATGTTGGTCCTGCAGCAATCGCTGCTATGCCGACGATTGAGCAATGTTTTATCAGTCAGCAGCAATTTTCCAACGAGGAAAGTTTTGAGCGGGCACTCTACGTACTCAGGAAACGTTTTACCAAGCTTTTAAGAGCTGACCAAAGCCTCACTCAGGCCCAACTGGTTTATGCTTGTAGTTTATCGCCAAGGGTTATCGTATATAAAGGCATGCTAACCCCCAGCCAACTGTTCCCTTTCTATCCTGACCTGCTAGATGAGCGCTATACCACTCATCTAGCCATGGTACATTCAAGGTTCAGCACCAACACTTTTCCATCTTGGGATCGGGCTCAGCCAAATCGGTTCATGAGCCACAACGGTGAAATTAATACCTTGATGGGCAATAAGAACTGGATGACTGCCAGGCAGGGGGTAGTCAGTTCACCGGTGTTTGGTGAAGACATATCAAAACTATTCCCGGTAGTTGAAGCAGACTGCTCAGATTCAGGCTCCTTCGACAATGTTTTGGAATTCCTGCTCATGTCAGGCCGAAGTCTTCAGGAAGCAGTCATGATGTTGATCCCTGAAGCCTGGCAATCTGATGCCAATATGAACGCGGAAAAAAGAAATTTTTACGAATATCACTCAGCGTTGATGGAACCTTGGGATGGTCCCGCCTCGATTGCTTTTACCGACGGTCGGTACATCGGCGCTGTATTGGATAGAAACGGATTAAGACCTTCGCGTTATTACCTCACCCACGACGACAAGGTAATCATGGCCTCTGAAGTCGGCGTTCTTCCCCTGGAGCCTGCAAGCATCAAATTCAAAGGGCGGCTTCAACCTGGAAAAATGTTCCTGATTAATTTTGATCAAGGACGCCTGATACCGGACGAGGAACTTAAACAGGAATATGCCTCGCAAAGGCCCTATGGTGATTGGCTGAAGCGCCAGACGCTCGATATCGCAGACTTTAAGCCATTAAATACACCGCTATCGCCATCATCCATACCGCTAATCAATCGTATGAAAGCCTTTGGCTATACCACCGAAACGCTGCAATTCATGCTCCTGCCAATGGTCACCGACCAACGAGATCCACTCGGGTCTATGGGCAATGACTCCGCCCTGGCCTGCCTTTCCGACAAGTCACGCCTCCTATACGATTATTTCAAGCAATTGTTTGCACAAGTGACTAACCCAGCCATCGACTCTATAAGAGAAGAAGTGGTCATGTCACTGGCTTGCTTCATCGGTCCAGAGGGCAATCTGCTGGAAACCAGCGAACAACAAGCCCATCGTCTTAGAATCGAACATCCCATACTGACCGACGAGGAGTTATCCCGGCTTAGGCAAGGAAGCCAAAGAGGCTGGCAAAGCAGAACTATTGATATCACCTACCCCATGGAAGATGGCGAACAAGGCCTTATCGCTGCACTGGATCGCATCTGTGCTGAAGCGACCGCTGCTATTGAAGCTGGCACCGCCTTGATAATCTTATCGGACAGACAGCTTGACAAGACCAGACTGGCGCTCAGCGCCTTAATGGCTTGCGGTGCCGTGCATCATCACCTGGTTGCAAGTCACCAAAGAACTCAGATCGGTATCCTGGTGGAAACTGGCGAGGCCAGAGAAGTTCATCATTTCTGTCTGCTCACCAGTTATGGCGCAGATGCCATCAACCCCTACCTGGCTTATGAAGCACTCTGGCAGGCAAGAGAAGATAATATCCTCGACTCGTCTATCTTTCCTGACATGAACAGCATCATTATCCAATATAAAAAAGCTGTCTCAAAAGGCATGCTCAAGGTAATGGGTAAAATGGGCATATCAACACTGCAATCCTACAAGGGCGCGCAGATATTTGAAGCTATCGGACTAGCCAGTGACATCGTTTCCCGTTGTTTCCAGGGAACTGCCAGTCGCGTAGAAGGGATTAATTTCTCGGTACTGTACCGGGAGTCCGTGCTTAGACATCAACTTGGATTCCCGACTCGGGCCCAGGATGATTCTAAAACATTACCTAACTCCGGCATCTTCCACTGGCGCAAAGATGGCGACACCCACATGTGGGATCCCACCAGTATATCCAACTTACAAATTGCCTCACAGAATAACGACAAGGCCGCTTATCTGGCATTTTCTTCTCATGCCAATGAACAGGCCACTCGCAAAGCAACCCTGCGCGGGTTGTTAACTTTTAATCAAAGTCTGCAGACAGCTATTTCAATCGACTCGGTTGAACCTGCTAAGGAAATTGTAAAGCGATTCTGCACCGGCGCTATGAGCCTGGGTTCTATTTCAACCGAAAGCCATGAAGCTCTGGCCATTGCAATGAATCGAATGGGGGGTAAATCAAACACCGGGGAAGGCGGTGAAGATGCAGTTCGATTTAAGGTCATGGAAAATGGTGACTCGAAACGATCGGCAATCAAACAGGTTGCTTCTGGACGTTTTGGGGTCACCATCTGGTATCTCAGTAATGCCGACGAGTTACAAATTAAAATCGTCCAAGGCGCGAAACCCGGAGAAGGGGGAGAGTTACCCGGCGGTAAAGTTGACAGCTATATAGCAAAAATTCGCCATTCTACCCCTGGAGTCGGCCTGATCAGTCCGCCACCGCATCACGATATCTACTCTATAGAAGACATTGCCCAGCTCATCCATGATCTGAAGAATGCAAACCCGCAAGCCCGTATCAGCGTAAAATTAGGTTCAGAAATTGGTGTTGGTACCATTGCTGCCGGCGTTACTAAAGCCAAGTCGGATCACCTGGTCATCGCCGGCCACGATGGTGGAACCGGTGCCTCGCCACTAACCTCGATCAAGCATGCTGGCATGCCCTGGGAACTTGGATTGGCTGAAACACATCAGACTCTGGTGATAAATAATCTAAGATCGCGGGTAGTACTACAGACAGATGGACAACTTAAAACGGGTCGTGATGTGGCCATTGCAGCTCTCCTCGGCGCTGAAGAGTTCGGCTTTTCGACAGCTCCGCTGATAACACTGGGTTGTGTGATGATGCGGAAGTGCCATCTAAATACCTGCCCGGTTGGCATAGCCACTCAAGATCTGGAACTTCGAAAAAAATTTTCCGGCAAGCCTGATAGCGTCGTCAACTATCTGTTCATGGTAGCAGAAGAGCTACGTCAGATCATGGCATCACTGGGTTTTGCCTCGGTTCAGGAAATGGTAGGCCAGGTACAGTATCTGAATGTTGATTCTGCCCTTGCGCACTGGAAAGCAGATGGCTTGGATCTAACCAGTGTCCTGACTAAAGCACCCATCATCTACGAAGGCTCCGAAATTTATCAAACTCGGGAACAGAATCACGGTCTTGATAAGGCGCTCGATAATCAACTCATAAAACTTGCCCAACCAGCTATTCTTCGTGGCGAGCGTGTGCACATTGACCTACCTATTATCAATACTAACCGGGTTGTTGGCACCATGCTGTCCCACGAAGTTGCCAAAGCAACCGAAGGCGAACTACTGCCTGATGATACAATCCATATCAAACTGGCGGGGTCAGCCGGGCAAAGTCTGGGCGCATGGCTGGCTAAGGGGATCACGATAGAAGTCGAAGGTGATGCCAATGACTACGTTGGTAAGGGTTTATCCGGTGGCAGACTTATTATTTACCCTCCCAGGGAAAGTAGATTCAACGCTGAGGACAATGTTTTGCTGGGTAATGTTGTCATGTATGGCGCGACATCGGGTGACGCCTTCTTTAGAGGTATAGCCGCCGAGCGTTTCTGCGTCAGAAACAGCGGCGCGAGTGCTGTAGTAGAGGGTATAGGCGATCACGGCTGCGAATATATGACTGGGGGTACGGTCATCGTATTGGGCCCAACTGGCCGAAACTTTGGTGCTGGCATGAGTGGCGGAGTGGCTTATATTTATGATCCCGAGGAAAGTTTTCCAAAACAGTGCAACAGCGAAACCTTTGAACTGGAAAGTTTGACCGGCACAGATCAGAAGACGGTAAAAAACCTGATTACTAGGCACCTGGAGTATACCGGTTCTAGTGTCGCTGAAAGGATACTCCACAACTGGGCATCGGCAGTTGATCATTTTGTCAAAGTTATGCCCACTGATTACAAACAGGTATTAATGAGCGCAATGGAGCCTTCTAACGACTTGGCGAACCTCGACAGACAGGAACCTTAATGGGTAAAAATACCGGTTTCAAGGAATATAGTAGAGCGACTGTCCCATACAGAAACGCCGCTGATCGCTTGCTCGATTTCAAGGAAATCTATACAGACCCTGAAGAAAATCACTTACAAACCCAGGGCGCGCGCTGTATGGACTGTGGCGTACCCTTCTGCCAGAGCGATCACGGCTGCCCTATTTACAACCTGATACCTGAATGGAATGACCTCGTCTACCGGGGTTACTGGCAAGAAGCGCTGCATCGCCTGCACAAAACTAACAATTTCCCAGAGTTTACGGGCCGGGTCTGTCCGGCACCCTGCGAGGGAGCCTGCGTTCTAGGGATTACCGACCCGGCAGTCACTATTAAAAATATTGAATCTGCCATCATCGATAAAGGCTTTACAGAGGGCTGGGTCCTGGCAAGCCCGCCAGAACTGCGCACAGGTAAAACGATAGCCATCGTTGGCTCTGGACCTTGTGGTCTGGCAGCCGCCGCCCAGCTTAATCAAGCGGGTCATCAGGTCACCGTTCACGAACGTGCAGACCGGCTTGGCGGCTTGCTAATGTACGGTATTCCCAACATGAAACTCGATAAATATCTGGTTGAGCGCCGCATCCAATTGATGAGAGATGAAGGCATAACCTTCATCACCAACTCTGATATTGGTCGTGATATTACCCTACAAGCGCTGTCTATCAAACACGATGCGGTCCTCCTGGCAACCGGTTCCACAGTAGCCAGGGATCTTGATATAGAGGGCCGTGAGGGTGCTGATGTACATCTGGCAATGGATTTCCTCACTGCAAACACCAAGAGCTTGCTTGACTCGGATCTACGGGATGGCAACTACATCTCAGCAAAAGACAAAAACGTTATTGTCATCGGAGGCGGCGACACTGGAACGGATTGTATTGCCACGTCACTACGACATGGCTGCAAAGGCTTGGTCAATTTCGAGATTCTCGCTCAACCCCCAGCGCATCGCGCGGAGAGTAATCCCTGGCCACTTTGGCCGGTTATTCACCGTTCAGACTATGGTCATACAGAGTCAACCCACTTATTTGGCGAAGACCCCAGAGTCTACTCAGTTTTGAGCAAAAATTTTACACGTGATGCAAAAGGTGCGCTGACCGGTATTATAACCGTCGATGTTGACCACCAGTTCAACGAAATTCCTGATTCTCAACGAAGCTGGCAAGCAGACCTGATTCTTCTTTCCATGGGATTCCTCCGTCCTGAGCATTATCTGACCGAATCAGTGGACCTGGAACTTGATAACCGTGGGAATTTTAGTGCAAACAAGACTGACTTCCGCACCTCTATCGCTAAAGTCTACGCGGCGGCAGACTGTCGACGTGGTCAGGACCTGGTTGTCAGGGCAATCAACGAAGGTAGAGAGGCAGCCAGGGCCATAGATATTGACTTAATGGGCACCAGCCAGTTGCCGTAAAGCCGCTGGCCAGGTAGATGCGCCTATAGCCAACTACGGCGACTCAGACTATAGCCAACTACGGCGACTCAGACTATAGCCAACTACGGCGACTCGGACTATAGCCAACTACGGCGACTCAGACCATAGCCAACTACGGCGACTCGGACTATAGCCAACTACGGCGACTCAGACCATAGCCAACTACGGCGACTCAGACTATAGCCAACTACGGCGACTCGGACTATAGCCAACTACGGCGACTCGGACTATAGCCAACTACGGCGACTCAGACTATAGCCAACTACGGCGACTCGGACTATAGCCAACTACGGCGACTCAGAACTGACAGGGAAACGATTGTAAAGATTCATTACCAATCGGTGTTCGTACCCTTATTTCAATTGCGCCTGCACCCGTTGCAACCCCCTCTCTAGCGCCAAGCCCAACGCCGATACTCGCTGGACGATAGGCATTACTGAAAGTAAAGGTATCCTGGCCCGTTATCTCACAACCTGCACTAGAGCCAGTGACAGAAACCGTCGTACCGGATGCCATCCCTGCATTATAACTGTCAGAAATATCGATGCTGACCGACCCAGTACCGGAACGTAAACCAACGCTATCACCAATACCGGGTGAAACCTGCAGATCTCCCCACCCGATTTCGAAATCATCCCCGAACGGAATGACGGTTCCGTCATTGGTAAACACATCTACACCTGCATCAAACTTACCCACAGCAACGCCATTAACTACATCACCTGTTATATCGACCGAATCAATCCATTCTGAGGTAAACGCATCACGCAGACCAAACCGGGCAAACGATCCTGACATCAACACAACCAGGTCACGACGAACATTAACCAGGTCACGACTACAGTAACGTTCGTCCACATCGCAGACATCAACGTCGTTATCACAGGTATCGGTTCTATCACTCACCTCTTCCGGACACAAGGTGCCGTTATATATTCCATTGCCATCATTAAAATAACCATCAGTTATAAAATCGATAAAAGTTTCTTCTTCACCACCCTGCTGAAAACACTTGTCCAGGACTTCATCCATGTCAGTAACCGGTGATTGGGGACCATAACAGAATGGGTTTTCAAGATTCCTAGACCCATCCACTGCTGGGTCGCCATTTGCAAAAACATCATCTTCGTTCAAGTCATGGAAAGCTTCAGGCAGGTCAACAAAGGGATCTCCAAAGTCATACAATCCATTGCCGTTAGTATCGATGAAGGTTTCCTCTCCCTGTGCGAAAGCCAGGATAGTTCCTCGTACTCCATAAATCTGACCTAACCCGCCCAGGTAGGCTGATGCTTCCGGCGATTTACTTCTAAAACCTGCCATACAGGGTCGACTGGTTGAATAAAATGGGGCTGTGGCAACACCGGGCTGCAATATAGCTGGATCATCGGGATCATTCGAGCCATCAGCACCCCCAGTTTCATCCAGATATAAGCGGGCATAACTAATCAACAAGTCTCCCGTACACTCGATACTATCGCATGTTATTCCGCTAGCAGTCGCCGAGAAGTCTCTGGCTATACCTTCACTACTGGCTTGCAACCTAGTTCCATCAGCCTTTTCTACCCGGGCGATGAGCAGCGGCACATAATCAGTCATTCCTGCACCAGTTCCATCAATGGTTACGGATTCATCCGTAATCCATAATGCCGGGCAACTGGAAATACCGATTTCCTGGACTGTCGTATTAGGATTAACAGGAAGCCTCGGTTCCTGACTGGTGAAAATGACTGAACATGCACCCGCACTGGTATTACATGAAGACTCAATAGCACCAAATTCCGTTCGAAACTGGATCGTCGTATCATCGGGAACCGGGTTATTAAAAGCATCAGCTAATCGGACTGTTACCTGCGTCGTGGTCCCGTCATAACTATCCCCTTCGATATTCAGGTCCGTTGCAACAAGCGACATACTATTCTGGTCGGGTACCCCGGTGTTGATGGATAGTCCATCAGACAAGGTTTCAAGAGAGGTAGCATCATCTTCGGTTTCACCATCACCATCCAGGTCAACATCGACACTGGCTCGAACTCGAACTGTGGTCGCAATCAGGCCGGCCTGAACCAAAGCGGTAACATTGCCTTCAGCATCCGATAGATCATCCGAACCGACCAGACTCACCCCACCTACAGCTGAGGTCAACTCAAAGCTCACCAAGGCATCAACTACGGCTAACCCCTGCACATCAAGAACCTGGAAAACGACAATAGCTGTACTGTCTCCAGAGCCTCTGATCTGTATATCACCAGGCGTAACGCTGACAAAGCGAATTGAGCCAATCATTGCCGATAAGATCTCAACCTCACCACTGGCAACAACCTCTGTGCTTATTTCTGTCGCGGTGACCGTATCCAGCCCTTCACAGCCGTTAGCGACATAAGAAGAGGTAACGATACCCAATGCATTAGAGGTCCCTGTAGCTGTAATTTGAGCCAAATCATTATCTGCGCAACCGGTAGAAAAGCCTACTTCAATGCCTGACACCGGCACATACTCAGCATCAACGACCAGTAGACTTACCACGGTGCTTCCGAGAGCCGAAAGAGGATTTGCTACAAAATCAAGTTGACCCTCCTCAAAGGTTGTTCCATCACCACAGTCTGTCGGCCCAGTCCCACCAGTACAAATGCCTAATTGCAGGCCATCTATACCTAGTTCAAACTGTACAAATACGCTTGTGCTACCCACTATGATCGCGAGGGTACCGTTTTTAGAGGCTAACGATTCCGGTGCCAGCAATTCATATTGTGCTTTCCCATCGGCGGTAACAGCTTCGTAGCTGGATTGACCCGAATCGCTGCTTGTCGATGGCCGCAGCAACCCCAAGTTGGTACTGATAAAGATTTTTCTGTTGGGTAAAAGGTTACCATCAGAATCAGTCACTTGAATCGATATGGTCGCCGGGTTGGCCGCTGTCAAAACGCGGGCTAGGTCTTCATCTGCGGGGATACCGTTGAACGAAACATTAACCGTGGCCGGAGTCTCGCCCTCCTCATTACCCAGACTTGCATAGACAGTTGAATCAGCATTAAACGCCTGCCCGTCTATTACAATAGAGGCCGTAGCCGTACCCGCACCCGAAACGGATCCTGCTGTCATCACCACACTGGCGATACCATCACTATTCGTCAATGCCAGGCCATTTGGCGGATATAAAGTACCTACGTTTCCATCGAGTGCAAACTGCACGATCATGTTAACAGCCGGCGTCCCGTCAGACTGAGTTACAAGGGCTTCCAGCCCTCCGGTATATTCAGCATCCAATTCAACCGCGGATAAGGGATTATTAGTGACCAGGGTAAGTCCAATTGAAAGGTTGCTCGAGCCTTCTCCTGCAAATGGTTCATCGCCCAGAGTTTCAAATGCAATGGTATTATCCGCACTGGATGCCTGGACTATACCAGCAATGCTGGTACTCGCAGAGATTGATCCATATCCGGGGGAGGTACCCGCCATCACCGTAGACGATGCAATACCGGCCTGGGTGATATTTTCTGTTTTACTCAGTCGACCTTCTCCGGTGAGAATAAAACTCACCAGGGCACCGTCTATTAATTCGCCTCGGTCATTTTGAACCAGCGCTGAGATAGAAACCAGGTTGCTATTACTCACCGGCGAATCCGCCACTAAAGCACCAGGAATGTTCGCTAGATCAGGGGTCCCCAAATAAAGTAATAGGCGGGCAACACCTAAGCCGTCAGATTCAAACCCCAACACATCACTGGTTAATGATTCACCACCAACTGTAGCTGAAGCCGTCGCCTCGCCAGCACCGGCTATACTGCCTGATCGGACTTCAATGACAGCAATACCTGAATCATTGGTCAATGCTGTCAGTTCAGCAACTGCTCCGATAGTGGCTGCAAAGGTCACCACAACACTCTCCAGAGCATCTCCACTTGAATCTTTTACTTCCGCGGTCAAGTAGCCGACCTCATAGCCATTGACCGCTGTAATAGCGCCACCGTCCTGGTCCAGAAGCGCCAATGAGACAGAACCCGAACCAGTTGCACCCGTGTTGCCATCTGTGCCGCCGACCAGACCTCCTTCGCCCGAACCGCCACTTTCTCCTCCACAGGAAACCAAAGCTGTCACCGTCAGCAGCGCCGCTAATTTCGTTGCCAATCGCAGTACCATGATCTTCTCCATAACATTTTCGCCCGCTGATCGATCAGACTAGAAAAAAGCCCGTCTACCTTTTTAAATAAGGAAATACCGACTAAAGCACTTCCTAGTGAAGGTTATTATCTATCCTAATCCATCTCATATTCTCGATCCATTTAAACTCTGAATGAACCAGGCAGGAACGCTGCACTGGACCTCCAATGAAAAAAAATGAATCAGCCACAACACAATGTTTCACCCGCCTGCAAAGTCCGCCTTAGTATTTCAACTGGCACATCTTCCTCAAGACAGGCATCACCCAGAGCATTTAATAAAACGAATCGTATGCCTTTCGCCGTTGCCTTCTTGTCTCTTGCCATGGCAACAAGCAATTGCTCGGGGGTCAGGTTACCCGGTGGTGAAGAGGGTAATTCGAACGCTTCAACCAACGATTTGAGGTAACGAGCATCCTCCCAGGTAAGCTTTCCCAATCTCGCTGAAAGATCCGCGGCCATCACCATACCGACAGCAACGGCCTCTCCATGCAACCACACACCATAGCCGGACAATGTTTCTATAGCGTGTCCAAAAGTATGCCCCAGGTTCAGTAACGCCCTGACACCGGCCTCTTTTTCATCCTCAGACACCACTCTAGATTTAATCTCACAACTTCGCAGAACCATCTCAGTGATGGTATTTTTATGCAGCGACAACAATTCCTTCGCATTCGTTTTCAACCATGACAGATAGTCCGCATCTGCTAAAGCTCCATGCTTTATGACCTCGGCCAAACCCGCCCTTAATTCACGCCGGGGAAGACTATTAAGCACATCTACATCAATTAAAACGGCACTGGGCTGATGAAAGGCTCCCATCATATTCTTGCCTAAAGTGTGATTTACCGCCGTCTTTCCGCCGACCGAGGAGTCCACCTGGGCCAATAGCGTGGTTGGTATTTGGATGACTTTGACACCACGCTGATAAACAGCTGCGGCGAACCCGGCAATATCTCCTACTACACCACCCCCGAGAGCAATCACAGTGGTTTCTCTGGTCTGCCCTGACGCCAGCATTGCTCCGACTATATCTTCTACGGTCTGGATGGTCTTATAGTGTTCGCCATCACCGATAAGAAACTCATCTATCACAAATCCGTCCAGCGCAGATTTCAACCTGTCCAAATATAACTCTGCGATCGCCAGGTTACTCACTACAAACACAGCAGAATGCTGAATATAAGTAGCAATCAATTGTGGTTGCTGCAGCAAAGCACTACCAATGTGGATAGGATAGGAAACATGGCCTGTATCCACCCGCAAACAGGAATTCATTTACTCACTACTCCAATATCTAATAACTCAGCCATGATCGTCTCGATCATCCTATTTGCCGACCGGTTATCTACCTTGACTGTCACATCTGCAACTTCCCGGTAGAGAGGGTCTCTTTCCAGCTTCATTTTGGTAAGCACCTTACGCTTATCCACGTTTTGCAGCAGCGGCCTTTTAGTATCATAGGTCGTTCTATTCAATTGAGTATCCACTGTGGTGTCGAGAAACAATACAGCACCCCTCTCAATCAGGCAGCGTCTATTCTCAGCCCTTAAAATCGCGCCGCCGCCCGTCGCCAAAAGCAGCCCTGGAAGCAAACTGAGTTCTTCAATTATTCGACTTTCTCTTTCCCTGAAGAGTTCTTCTCCCTCCACATCAAAAATCCAAGCAATGGATACACCGCTGCGTCTTACTATTTCCTGATCGACATCTATAAATTCAAGGTCTAACTGTTTCGCCAATTTCTGCCCTACAGTCGTTTTACCCGAAGCCATCGGGCCAACTAGAAACAGGCTCTTATCGGTCTGCAAATGCATAAGCAAGCCTTCTATCAGCGAACTATCTAACTGCCTTAGAATCCCGAATAATGCGCGGGGTAATAAAGATCAGCAGTTCATCCTTATCATTTGTTCTCGCCGAATTACGAAACAATCTTCCAACAAAGGGTAAGTCACCCAAGATCGGCGTTTTCAACTGAATCAGGTCCGTTCGTGTCTGATATAAGCCACCCAGGACGATAGTTTCGCCATCATTTACCAGAACCTTAGTTTCAATGCTTTCAGTATCAATGGCTGGCGGTCCGTCTGCAGTCGGGTCGCCTCTGGAATTAT